>NZ_JHVL01000028.1 GCF_000620125.1 Clostridiisalibacter paucivorans DSM 22131
TTCAAGGAAGAAAGCTATACAAGTGGTTGCAGTGCCTTTGACTTAGAGCCGATAACTAAAAAGACATATGATAAATCTCGTAGAGTAGTAAGAGGACTATTTAAGTCAAGTTTTGGATTGGTAAATTCGGACGTGAATGGTAGTCTAAACATATTAAGAAAAGAAGAAAAATGTATTCCCAAGTTAGTTGAGACTATGAGGGATAAGGGCAAGTGTTCTCGCCCGTTAAGAATAAGGGTTGCCTGCTAAGGTCGAAAGTTAAATACCAAACTTCTTACAAAGAAGCCACCGTTGCTTGTCTCGGTGGTAAGTTCACAAGAAAACAAGAAGTACAATCTGACGATAACTATTAAGTTAAATAATATAGGACAAAATTAATACTAACTTTGATTATAGAGATTATAGAATTGCCAAAACTTTGAAGACTCACTTTCACCTATCCAAATACCTAAAATATCTTTAAATCCATCTTAGGGACAGTTATGGGCTCAAATTTTCTATTTCTATCTCTAGGAATTTGTATTTTCATTTCCATAAAAGCCTACTGAATAAAAAACTTCAGTGGGCTTTTAAATTTATGATTTTTTGGACATATTATATTAGAATAGAATTTTAATTATAGAGGAGGTGGTTTTATGGCAAATAACAAAATACCCAATAGATTATCTAAGGAAAAAAGTCCATATTTACTACAGCATCAATATAATCCTGTTGATTGGTTTCCTTGGAGTGGAGAGGCTTTTAGAAAGGCCAAAGCAGAAGATAAACCTATCTTTTTATCTATTGGGTACTCGTAGTTTTGCTGTTAATAATCAACTTGCCATTGGTGTCATGTGATGGAGCGTGAAAGTTTTGAAGATGATGAAGTAGCAGAGATTTTGAATGAATATTTTATATCTATTAAAGTAGATAGAGAAGAGAGGCCAGATTTAGACAGTATCTATATGACATTTTGCCAAGCATTGACTGGCCATGGGGGATGGCCTATGACTATATTTATGACCCCTGATAAGAAGCCCTTTTATGCAGGAACATACTTTCCTAAGAGAAGTAAACATGGATATCCTGGATTAATTGAAATATTAAATAAGATAAAGGATTCATGGAGATTAAAAAAAGAAGATATAGTTAAGGAAAGTCATGAAATAGTTGAGTCTGTTAATACCTTTGCAAAACATAACGTTAGAGAAGGATTAAGTAAGGAAGATATAATAGATGTCTTTGAAAGTTTTAAAGAGATGTTTGATGAAGTACATGGAGGATTTGGAACTAGGCCTAAATTTCCTACACCCCATAATTTATTATTTTTATTGAGGTATTGGAAGGTATTTGGAGAAAAAAAGGCATTAGATATGGTTCAAAAGACATTGGATGGTATGTATAAAGGTGGTATCTTTGACCATATAGGATTTGGTTTTTCCAGATATTCTACTGATGAAAAGTGGCTAGTGCCCCATTTTGAGAAAATGTTATATGACAATGCACTTCTTGCTATAACATATGCTGAATCATATCAAGCTACAAATAAAAGATTATATAAGAAGATAGCCAAAAATGTATTGGATTATATTATTAGAGATATGACATCGGAAGAAGATGGATTTTATTCAGCAGAAGATGCAGATTCAGAAGGCGTTGAGGGGAAATTTTATGTATGGCCTTCTGACGAAATTAAAAATATATTAGGGAAAAGTGATGGTGATGTGTATTGTAAGTATTATGATATAACAGAATATGGTAACTTTGAAGGGATGAATATTCCTAATTTGATAGAAGAAGATATAGAGCAATTGGATAATGACTTAGAATTAAGCAATAAATTAGATGTATTAAGAGAGAAATTATTTAGATATAGGGAAAAGAGGGTACATCCCCATAAGGATGATAAGGTGTTAACATCTTGGAATGGTCTTATGATTGCAGCTATGGCCATTGTTGGCAGGGTATTAGACGACGATATTTATACAAATAAAGCTAAAATGGCATGGAGATTTATATCGCATAAGTTAATTAGGAAAGATGGTAGGTTATTGGCGAGATATAGGGATAATGAGTCTGCCTATTTAGCTTATTTGGATGATTATGCATTTTTGATATGGGGATTGATAGAATTATATGAGACCACATTTGATGTGGAATATCTAAAGAGGGCATTAAGCTTAAATGAAGATATGATAAGGTTGTTTTGGGATGATAACGAAGGAGGATTTTATTTATATGGAGAAGATAGTGAACAATTAATAATGAGACCAAAGGATATATACGATGGAGCAATTCCATCAGGAAATTCAATAGCAGCTTTGAATATGCTCAAATTGTTTAAATTAACAGGAGATAAGGATTTAGAAAAAAGAGTAGAAAATATGTTTGAGATATTTGGAAATAAAGTGAAAGCTAATCTTATTTCCCATTCTTATTTTATGATTTCATTATTGTTCAGTAGTACTCCAAATAAAGAGATTACCATAGCAGGGGATAGACATGAGGAGACCACAATAGATATGATAAATGAGATAAATAAAAGATTTTTACCTTTTACTACAGTATTATTAAATGATGAAGGGCAAGATATATATGAGATAGCTCCATTTATTAAAGAACAAAAGGAGATAGATAATAAGCCTACGGCATATGTATGTGAAGGATTTGCTTGTAATATGCCAGTAACTGATAAAGAAAAATTGATTAAATTATTAAAGGATAGAAACTAGTAGTCTACTAGTTTCTATCCTTTAATAATTTTTACTGAAATATTTGTCAACATCTTTTCCTGTTATAGTTTCATGTATTATTAAATGATTTGCCATTCTTATTAGTATATCTTGATGTTCTTTTAATATGTTGAAGGCATCTTGAAATGCAGAGTCAATTATATTTTTGATTTGGGATTGAATCTCACGAATATTATATTTTACATATTGTTCTTCTATGGACATATGTCCATTTTGGCCCATGCCATAGGAACAAACCATATTTTGTGCAATATCTGTAGCCTTTTTCAAGTCATCTTGGGCTCCAGTAGTAATTTCATTAAATATGAGTAACTCTGCTGCTCTACCACCTAATAGCATTTTGATCTTATTTAATAGCTCTTCTTTAGTTAGCAAGTATCTATCTTCATCAGGAAATTTCAATACATATCCCAATGCCTGCCCTCTGGGAACTATGGATATTTTTTGAATCATATCTATATCTAGCACTTTTCCTACTATGGCGTGGCCCGCTTCGTGATGGGCTACAACCCTTTTTTCTCTTAACTGAACAGAAGGATTTTTGACTTTTAATCCAGCTACAACCCTCTCTATAGCTGCATCAAAATCATTTCCATCAATTTTTTTCTTATTGTTTCTTACAGCTATAATAGCTGCTTCATTGGCTATATTGGCCAATTGTGCTCCAGAAAATCCATGGGTTTTTTGAGAAAGAGATTTAATTTGTACAGTCTTATCTATGGGTTTATCTTTTATATGAACTTTGAATATTTCTTCCCTAGATTTGACATTTGGATTTCCCACATAAATATGTCTATCAAATCTTCCAGGCCTTAACAATGCGTCGTCTAATAAATCTAGTCTGTTTGTTGCACCTATTATTACAATGGAATCATTTTTATTGAACCCATCCATTTCCACCAGGAGCTGGTTCAATGTTTGGTCTTTTTCATTATTATTATCTAGATTTCTTTTGCTACCTATGGCATCTATCTCATCTATAAAGATAATACTGGGAGGTTCTTTCTTTGCTTTTTCAAATAGTGTTCTTATACGCTTGGCACCTACTCCTACGTATTTTTCTACAAATTCTGATCCACTGGCATATAGAAATGTAGAATTGCTTTCTCCTGCAAATGCTTTAGCTAAGAGAGTCTTACCAGTTCCAGGAGGGCCATAAAATAATAGTCCTCTAGGTATTTTTGCTCCCATTTGTTTATATTTTTCTGAATCCTTTATAAAATCTATTACTTCTAATAATTCTTCTTTTATTTCTTCTAATCCGGCTACGTCGTTAAAAGTTACATCTGGAGTATTTGAAGTATTGGATTGTTCTGCTTTTTTATTGTTACTACTTAAAGATGCAGCTACTAGTTGATGATTATGTTTCAATTTAAAGTGATAAAATACAAGAAACAAAGTAATGGACCATATAGCTAGTTTGTCTATAGCTGTTAATCTATCTAGAATGGAGAGGTTAAATACACCAAGTACCATTAAGATAGAGGAAAGGAACAACCCTATAAGCATAAGGATGAATATGATTTTATTTTTCAACTTTAGAATCACCTCAGAGTTCAATTAATGTCATAATTTAAGATATTATTATTTTAACCATAATTTAAGTTATTATTATGATTTAAAACTAATAAATAAAATTATATTTCAATTTAGTGTTGACAAAATAGTTATATCCATTTATAATAAATAGGAATACAATAAAGTAGAAGTTTTCCGCTTCTCACCTTATGGCAAAGCTAATAAGGTTAATAAATAGGATTTTGAAACCAGTATATATTGTTATTGGTTGTCCTTTTGAAATTGAAGCGGATAGTTTTGTCTATTTCGCTTTTTTTTATATATTTAATTTATAGGAGGTGTTTTAATATTAAAGAACTTCAAATCAATGGCCAAATCAGAGATAGAGAAGTAAGGCTAATAGACTTTAATGGGGATCAAGTTGGAGTAGTTAACGTAAAAAAGGCTATGAGTATAGCAGAAGAAAGAAAACTTGATTTAGTAAAGGTTGCTCCAAATGCCAAACCCCCAGTTTGTCGTATAATGGATTACGGAAAGTATAAATATGAGCAAGCAAAAAAAGAGAAAGAAGCTAAGAAAAACCAGAAGACAATCAATGTAAAAGAGATAAGGTTAACTCCTAGAATAGAAGAACATGATTTGAATGTTAAAGCTGGTAAAGCTATAAAGTTTTTAAAGAATGAAGACAAAGTAAAGGTTACAGTTAGATTTAGAGGAAGAGAATTAGGACATACAGAGACTGGTAAAGAGGTATTAAATGAATTTGCTAAATTGGTTTCAGATGTTGGAGTAATTGATAAGAAACCTAAAATGGAAGGTAGAAATATGATTATGTTTTTGAGTCCTAAAAATTAACATCTTTGAGAGGAGGAAATACAATGGCAAAAATGAAAACTCATAGAGGTGCTGCTAAGAGGTTTAAAAAGACTGGAAGTGGCAAATGGAAAAGAGGAAGCAATTATAAAAGTCATATATTAGGCAAGAAAACTGCTAAAAGAAAAAGAAATTTAAGAAAACAAAAGCTAGTTAGTGCTAGTGATATGAAGAGAGTAAAAGACTTACTACCATACTAAACTACATTGAGATAAAGGGAGGTAATTATAAATGGCTAGAGTTAAGAAGGCAATTAATGCTAAAAAAAGACATAAAAAGATATTAAAACTTGCAAAGGGCTATTATGGTGCTAAAAGTAAGCTTTTTAGACCTGCTAATCAAGCAGTTATGAAGGCCTTAAGTACAGCTTATGTTGGAAGGAAATTAAAGAAAAGAGACTTTAGAAAGCTTTGGATTTCTAGGATAAATGCAGGTGCTAGACTAAATGGTCTTTCATATAGTAGGTTTATAAACGGTCTTAAAAAGGCTAAGATAGAAATAAATAGAAAAGTTTTATCTGAAATGGCTATTCATGATCCAGAAGGATTTAAACAATTAGTAGAGGTTGCAAAAGAAAATATATAGATATATTTGCTAAAAGTTCCAATTGTGGTTGGAACTTTTTATTTTTCATTATTTCTTTCAATGTTTTGTATAAAGTGGTATAATATTTAATTGATTATGAGCTAAAACTAAATTAATATTACATTATATTGGAGATGATTGATATTAATATAAAAGATGGAATAGATAGATTGAAATTAAATCCTGCTCAAGCATTAGTAGTGGGATTTGCAGGACTTATATTTTTTGGAGCAATATTATTAAATCTACCCATAGCATCTCAAAATGGTAATAGTATAGGGTTTATAGATGCATTATTTACATCTGCTTCAGCAGTTTGTGTGACAGGGCTTATAGTGGTAAATACAGCTGCTCACTGGACATTGTTTGGGAAAATAGTTATTTTGGTCTTGATTCAAATTGGTGGATTAGGATTTATGACTATGGCAACCTTATTGGCATTATTATTAGGAAAAAAAATAACTTTAAAAGATAGATTAATAATGCAAGAAGAACTTAATCAATTTACTATATCAGGGTTAGTTAAATTGACTAGATACATAATCGTGGCAACTATAACAATAGAAGCCATAGGGGCGTTTTTTCTGTCATTTAAATTTATACCTACATATGGTTTGGCCAAAGGGATATGGTTTTCTGTGTTCCATTCCATATCTGCCTTTTGTAATGCAGGGTTTGATATAATAGGTAATAGTATGGAATCTTTTGCAGAGAGTTTTATAGTAAACTTTACGATTGGAGTTTTGGTGATTTTAGGAGGATTAGGATATAGTATCTATTTGGATATAAGTAATAAAAAGAGTTTCAAAAGACTATCATTACATTCTAAAGTAGTTTTGTTAATTACTGGAGTTTTATTAGTTGTAGGATTTGTTGCTGTATTGTTTTTAGAATTTAACAATGATGCTACTTTAGGACAATTATCATTTAAAGGTAAAATATTGGGATCTATGTTTCAGTCAATAGTACCTAGAACAGCAGGTTTTAATAGTATAGATATGGGTGCTATAACTAATGCCACGGCATTTATTATAATTATCCTTATGTTTATAGGGGGTTCTCCAGGATCTACTGCAGGAGGTATAAAAACTACTACTGTTGGATGTATATTATTTAGTGTTTTTTCTGTGATAAAGGGATATAAGGACGTAGAAATATATAAAAAGAGAATACCTGTTGAGCTTATCTTTAGAGCTATTGCCGTTATTGGAATTGGATTAGCTATAGTTGTTTTGGCAGTTACTATATTATCTATAACAGAAGATGCGTCATTTTTAGATATTCTATTTGAGACAGTTTCAGCATTTGCTACAGTTGGACTAAGCAGAGGAATAACATCTAATCTAAGTATAGTAGGAAGACTTATAATAACATTTACTATGTTTGTAGGTAGATTGGGGCCATTGACCATGGCATTTGCATTTGCTAAGAAACAAAGAAGTAAAAAAGGACTATATAGATATCCAGAAGATAGAATTATTGTAGGTTAGGAGGATGAAAATGAAACAGTTTGCTATTATAGGATGTGGTAGATTTGGAACCAGTGTTGCTGAGACATTATATAATATGGGCTATGATGTATTGGCTATAGATAAAAGTGAAGAGAGGGTTCAAGAGATATCTAGCAAGGTAACTCATGCAGTTCAAGCTGATGCTATAGATGAAAATACATTGAGGACTTTAGGGATTAGAAATTTTGATGTGGTCATAGTATCTATAGGTTCTGATATGCAGGCTTCTATTATGGCTACAATGATAGCTAAAGAACTAGGGGTTAGGCTAGTATTGACTAAGGCACAAAATGAACTCCATGCTAAAGTATTAGAAAAAACTGGTGCTGACAGGGTTGTGTTTCCTGAGAGAGATATGGGAAGCAGAGTTGCTAGAAGTCTAGTTTCATCTAATATACTTGATTTCATAGAATTTGCCCCTGATTTTAGCATAGTCGAGGTCAGTGCTATGAAAGAATGGGAAGGCAAGACATTACAAGATTTAAAGCTCCCTACTAAATTTGGAATAAATGTTATAGCTATAAAGAGTGGGGAAATGATGAATATTTCACCTTATGCTGACGATGTAATAAAACCTGATGATATATTAATAGTTATAGGTAATAATGATGATTTGAGAAAGCTTGAAAGAAAGACTAGATAGAAAGGGTTTAATTATGGAAGTAGAAATTACTAGTACATCCAATAAAGTGATAAAAGAAATAAAATCCTTACATAGAAAAAGGGATCGCTGGAATAAAAGACGGTTTTTTATTGAGGGCGTGAAGTCTTTAGATGAAGCATTGAAAACCAGCAGTGATATATTGTATATAATTTATGGGCCATCTCTATTCGATATGGATAATGGTCATGAAATGTATAACAAAATAGTTGAATCAGATATTGACATATATAAGACCACAGATAAGATTTTAAAGGATATAAGTGATACAGAAAATCCTCAAGGGATTATAGGAGTATTGTCATTTCAGATGGAAGAACTACATCATTTATTGAATATAGAGGATAATTTTATTATAGTTTTAGATAAAGTTCAAGACCCTGGTAATTTAGGAACAATAATACGATCAGCCGATGCTTTGGGAGCTAAATCTGTAATTGTGACTAAAGGCTGTGTAGACATATTTAACCCAAAGGTTATTAGAAGTACCATGGGGTCAATATTTCATATGCCAGTAACATACTGTGAAGATATTATGGAATTAATTGTTAAATTAAAGAAGAAAGACATCAATGTTATAACCACATCATTTAGAGAAAGCATACCCTGTTATGAAATGGATTTTAATAGAGATTTTGCTTTAATTATAGGCAACGAATCTAAAGGAGTTTCCATGGATATAATAGAATCATCAGATTATCTTGTTAAAATACCAATGATAGGTGATGCAGAGTCTTTAAATGCTGCAATGGCATCGTCAATATTGATGTACGAAGCATTCAGACAAAGACATAATTTTTAGAAAATTTTCAAATAGTGGAGCTGTAGAACTTGTAATTTAAAAAACCCCATGCTATAATTTAAGTAAATAGCATTAAAGGGGTGTTAATCCTTATGATTGATGCGAAATTTTTTTGGCATTTATTTGAGCTTACTGGATCCATAAATGCATATCTTGTGTATAAAAGCTTGTATAGTAATTGAATAGTTAAAAGTTATGAAAGAGAGAGTAGGTATTATAAAACATTGCAGAGATAAGGTACCTTGGCTGTGAGTACCTTTATGGATTGTGATATTGAAGTTCCCTCTTGAACTGCTGACTTGAAAGACATTTTAAAAGTTTATTAGAGTCATGTCGGCTATTTGTCGTTATTATAATTAAGAGATTTATATTTTATGTATAGATCTATTAAGGATGGTACCGCGGAAAACCTTCGTTCCTTTTGGAATGGAGGTTTATTTTTTAAATATTAGGAAGGAGAGAATATATAATGAAGGAAAGGCTTATGGAGATTAAACAAAGGGCCATTGAAGAAATTAAAGAAGTAATAGATATGGAAGAGTTAGATAAAAAGAGAGTTGAGTTTTTAGGAAAAAAAGGTGAAATAACCCAGGTTTTAAGGGGGATGGGAAAATTATCAGCTGAAGAAAGACCAGTAATCGGAAAACTTGCCAATGAAGTTAGGTCTGTGATAGAAGCAGAAATTGAAACCCTTAAAAGAGATCTAAAAAACAAGGCTAAGGAAGCAAAGCTAGAGTCAGAAAAAATAGATATATCAATGCCTGGAAGAAAAAAGTATTATGGTCATAGACATCCATTGATGAGAACTAAAGAAGAGTTGGAAGAAATATTTATGAATATGGGGTTTGATGTGGTAGAAGGCCCTGAAATAGAGACAGTATATAATAATTTTGATGCTTTGAATGCCCCAGAAGATCATCCATCTAGGGATATGTCTGATACTTTTTATATCACAGAAAACATATTACTTAGGACCCAAACCTCTCCTGTACAAGTAAGAGTTATGAAGCAAAAAGAACCACCAATAAAGATTGTGTCTGCAGGAAGGACATTTAGATTTGATGATGTAGATGATACACATTCTCCTATGTTTCATCAAATGGAATGCCTTGTAGTTGATAAAGGAGTGACCCTTGCAAATCTAAAGGATACTATAGATATATTTGTTAAAGAATTATTTGGTAGTGATTTTAATACAAGGTTTAGACCCCATGACTTTCCATTTACAGAGCCCAGTGCTGAAGTAGACGTATCCTGTTTTAAATGTAAAGGAAAGGGTTGTGACAATTGCAATGGCACTGGATGGGCAATGGAGCTTCTAGGATGTGGAATGGTACATCCTAATGTATTGAAGAAATGTGGTATAGACCCTGAAATTTACAGTGGATTTGCTTTTGGATTAGGTATAGATAGGGTTACTATGGTTAAATATGGATTGAATAATATTAGACTATTATTTGACAATGATATGAGATTTTTAGACCAATTTTAATATATTATGTGATTCTATATGCTGAAAATTAATATAAGGAGGAGTAAGTAATATGTTAGTACCAGTTAAGTGGTTAAAAGAATATGTGGATATAAATAATTTAGAGACTAAAGAACTTGCAGATAAACTCACCATGTCAGGGTCTCATGTGGACTCTATAGAGCTTGTAGATAAAGGAGTGGAAGGAGTAGTCGTAGGAAAGATATTAGAAATTAATCCCCATCCTAATGCTGATAAACTTGTAATTACAGTAATAGATGTTGGAGAGAAAACTCTACAGATTGTTACAGGAGCAGATAATATAAATGAAGGAGATTATATACCTGTTGCATTACATGGTGCTAAATTACCAGGAGGTATCAAGATAAAAAGAGGAAAACTTAGAGGGATAGAGTCTCAAGGTATGTTATGTTCGGCACAAGAATTGGGTATAGCAGAAGACTTAGTACCTAAAAAAATAAAAAATGGTATATTTATATTGGATAAAGAATATCCCATTGGCAGAGACATAAAGGAAATTTTAGAATTATATGGAGAAATAATAGAGTTTGAGATAACTCCAAATAGACCTGATTGTTTAAGTATTATAGGTATGGCAAGGGAAACGGCTGCTACATTAGGTAAAGAATTAAAACATACTAAAATTAATATAGAAAACGAATATGAAGATATTTATGAATATATGAATGGTATAGAAATAAAAGATGAAGATCTATGCAATAGATATTATGGAAGAGTTATTAAAAATGTAAAGGTAGAAGAATCTCCAATGTGGATTCAAAGAAGACTTATTGAATCGGGGGTTAGACCTATAAATAATATAGTAGATATAACTAATTATGTAATGCTTGAAATGGGTCAGCCTCTACATGCCTTTGATTTGAACAAACTAGAGGGAAAAAAGATTATTGTTAGAAGGGCAAAACCAGAGGAGACAATAGAGACATTAGATGGAACTGAAAGAAAGCTTACAGAGGAGATGTTGGTTATAGCTGATGAGGTCAAACCCGTGGCATTAGCTGGTGTTATGGGAGGACTGAATAGTGAAGTTACAGATATAACAGATACCATATTAATTGAATCTGCTAATTTTGACAAAAGAAATATAAGGTTGACATCTAGAGCTGTGGGACTTAGAACAGAAGCATCTAGTAAATATGAAAAGGGATTGACATCAGATATAGCAGAAATGGCTTGTAATAGAGTATGTCAACTGATAGAAATGGTAGAGGCAGGAGAGGTTATAGCAGGGTATATAGATGTATATCCAAAAAAATCTGAAGAAAAAAAGGTAAATGTGAGAATAAATAAAGTAGAAGAATTACTGGGTATAAAAATAACAGAGGAACAGATGATAGATATATTAGAAAGATTAGAATTAAGATGTAAGATTAAAGACAATGAAATAGAGGTTGATGTGCCTTCATTCAGACAAGATTTAGAGATTGAAGCAGATATAATCGAAGAGATAGGAAGGGTATATGGATTTCACAATATACCTTCACAACCTTTAATGGGAAGCCTTTCTAAAGGTGAGAAATCTAGACTTAGAAGAATAGAAGATTTAGTGAAGAATATTTTAGTGGGAATGGGTTTAAATGAGATAACAACATATTCTTTTATTAGCCCTAAAGATTTTGACAAGATATCTTTACCAGAAAGTAGTTTTAAGAGACAATATGTAAAAATAATGAATCCTTTAGGAGAGGACTATAGTGTTATGAGGACTACCCTTATATCTAATATGATGGATGTATTGTCTAAAAACTATAAAAAAGGCATAGAGAGGTCATGGGCATTTGAAACAGGCAATATATTTATTCCCAATGGTGTCCCTGTAAATAGTTTGCCATATGAAATAAGGACTTTATCTATTGGTATGTACGGAGATGTGGACTTTTTTGATTTGAAGGGTATAGTTGAAGAGCTTGGTAATGTATTAGGCATTAAAGACATAGAGTATATGCCAGAAAGAAATAATAATACATTTCATCCTGGCAGAACCGCTACTATTGTAAAAGGGAATCATGTTTTAGGTGTATTAGGAGAAATACATCCTGATGTGACAGAAAATTATGGTGTAAAAGATAGGACTTATGTGGCAGAATTGGACTTAGACATAATTAATCTATTGTCTAATTTAAATAAAAAGCACAAAGAATTGCCCAAATATCCAGGAATGACAAGGGACATATCTATATTGATAGATGATGATATAATGGTGAAGGATATTGAAAAAATAGTGTGGGATAATGGCGATGGACTGATAGAAAAGGTAGAATTATTTGATGTATATAAAGGAAAACAAGTACCCGAGGGCAAGAAAAGTGTAGCGTATTCTATAAAATATAGGTCTTATAAAAAGACATTGACTGATGAAGAGGTTACAAAGGTACATGATAAGATAATAAATGAATTGTCTCAAAGGTTAAATGCTGTATTGAGATAATATGTAATTTAAGGCACAGTGGTTTTTATGACTATTGTGCCTTAAATTATAATTAAATTGTTGATATAATTATAATTAAAGATTTGATATTTTTGCAGGAAAAGGACTTAAGAAGCAGAAGTATATATGTATAAATGTAGAAGGAGTGTGTAAACCGTATGACTGAAAAAAGAAAAGTCATGATTAAAATAAATGGACAAGAGTATACGGTGATAGGGGAAGAGTCCGAGGAATATATTAAGCATTTAGCTAAATATGTAGATGAAAAGGTAAAAAATATATTAGAAAATAATAAAAAGATAGGTAATACCATGGGGGGTATATTAGCAGCATTCACCATCACTGATGAATACTATAAAACGTATAAGGAATATGAAGAATTTAAGGAGTCAGTTCAAGAAAAACTAAATGAATTAGAAAATATAAAGGCAGAGTATAATACAAATAAAGATAAGATAGATAGATTGTCAGAGCATTGTGAAGAATATATAGATGAAATTAAAGAACTTAAAAGAGATAAACAAAAAAAGGAAAAGCAAGTAAAAAGATTTAAGGAATCATTAAATATAAAAGGAAAAGAATTGGAAGAATCTCAAAATATGATAAATAAACTTCAAGATAAACTTTTTCAAAACCAAATAGAGTTAGTTCAAGTAAAGAAAGAATTAGAAGAATTAAAAAAAAATCTAGATAGATAAATAAAAGATGAATCCTGACATAAAATAAGTATTAATATTTGTTTTTATGGAGGGATATATATGCATAATCATCTTGTTGAAGATCCTATCTATCTTATGAGGGCTGTAGGAGTTTATTTTATAGCACTTATAGCTGTTAGAATGATGGGTAAAAGATCCATAGGAGAGTTGAGTTCCTTTGATTTTGTACTGATGACAGGTGTGGGACATATAATGAGTGCAGTGGCATTGGAAAAGGATATTCCATTTCATGATGGTATACTTGTATTAGCAGTACTTTCCGCTCTTGAAAATATATTAGCCATTATATCCTACAAAAGTAGAAAAATATCTAAAATAATCTCTGGGAAGCCTAGATTTCTTATTGAAGATGGTAAAATGTTAAAACAGGCCATGAAAAAAGAGAAGTTTAATTTCTATGATTTGAGACAAGAATTGAGAAAATCAGGAGTTGATAATGAAAAGGAAGTAGAAAAAGCTATCATTGAAGCCTGTGGTAAATTTAGTGTAATATTAAAGGAACAGGAAAGTCCTTTAAAAAGAAAAGATTTAGGAATACTTAAGGAAGGGGATAGACCTCAATATTTAGATAAAAAATTTGCAGAGATGAGGGCAGAAATCGAAAGGTTAAATACCAGTGTAAGAAACTTAGGTATGGAAATACGAAATATGAAAAATAAAGAGTAATTATTACTCTTTCATTTTTTGTCCAAATATTATAGCATATAGAAGAGAAAATATGGGAGTTGATCTTTATTGAATAAAAACATAGAATTATTGGCTCCAGCAGGAAATATGGAGGCATTGAAAAGTGCAGTGGAAAATGGAGCCAATGCAGTATATCTAGGAGGGAAATTGTTTAGTGCTCGACAGTATGCATCTAATTTTAATGATAAAGAGCTGGAAGATGCAGTTAAGTATGCCCACATAAGGGGGGTAAGGGTTTATGTAGCTTTGAATATATTGTTAAGTGATGATGAAATTGATGAAGCAATAGACTATCTAGTTTACTTATATAGTATAGATGTGGATGCAGTTATAGTGCAGGATTTAGCTGTCATAAAGATATTAAGAGAGTTATTACCTGATTTTGAGATGCATGGAAGTACCCAAATGACTATTAATAATTCATATGGAGCAAGACTTCTTGAAGAGTGGGGACTGACCAGGGTTGTATTGGCTAGGGAGCTTAGTTCAGAGAATATAAAATATATTCATGATAATGCAAAAATAGGACTTGAGGCATTTATTCATGGAGCTTTATGTATAAGCTACTCAGGGCAATGTCTTATGAGTAGTATAATTGGCGGAAGGAGTGGTAATAGAGGTAGATGTGCACAGCCTTGCAGGATGCCTTATTCTTTGGTAGATTTAGATACTCAAAATATTGTAGATATAGAGATGGAAGAGAAATATATATTGAGCCCTAAAGACTTAAATACTATAGAAGATTTAGACCAAATAATAGAATCTGGTGTTGAATCATTAAAGGTAGAAGGCAGGATGAAAAGATCAGAATATGTATCTATAATAGTGAATAAATATAGAAATGCATTGAATGGAGTAAAGGTATCTGAAAAAGACAAGAAGGATATGGCACAGATATTCAATAGGGGATTTACTAAAGGATATATTTCAGGAGATAGAGGCAGTACATTTATATCCTTAGACAGACCAAATAATAGAGGTATTGAAATAGGAAATGTTACGAAACAGGTTGGAAATAAGACATATATATATCTTAAGGATAAATTAGTAGTAGGAGATGGTATTAGGATAATAGATAATACTGGACAAGAATTGGGTTTAATAATAAATAAGATATATATTAAGGAAAAGTCTGTTGATAGTGGAGAAAAAGGAGATACTGTATATATAAAAGGATTAAAAAATGGTTTTATTGGAGCTAAAGTTATGAAGACATCAGATATAACTTTACTTAAAGAATCAAAGAAACAGTATATATCCAATTCTTTTACGAATGTTCATATGGCAGTGAAAATATATATTGGAAGGCCAGTAATACTATATTTATGGGATGATAATGGAAATTATATAGAGGTAAAGAGTGAAATATTAGTAGAAGAGGCAAAAAAAGTTGCCACTTCTAAAGAGAGGGTTGAAAAGCAATTAAGTAAGTTAGGCAATACTTCTTATAATTTGAAATCTATAGAGATTGATATGGATAAAGGTGCTAATATTCCTATAAAACTATTGAATTCTTTAAGAAGGCAAGCTATTGATAGACTTAATAGCATACGGGTCAATTTTAATAATAGAAAATTATTAAAAAAGGATAGAATTGAAAAATATAAATGTGAATTAAAGGATATTAAGATTGATAAAGCAAATGCGAAGAGAAAAATTAGTGTAATGATAGATAATAGAGAAAATTTTGAAAGACTTAATATGAATAAATTTGATAGGATATATATAAATTTTATCGAAGGATTAAATGATGTAATAGACACTCTCAATGATAATGGAAAAGAAATAATACTTTCCACAGACAGGATAATTGGAGACGGAGATTTTGATTCAATAAAAAAAATATTTAATAATGTAGATTTGAAAAAGGTATATGGTGTATCTGCTTCAAATTTAGGCACAATAAAATTTATAAAAGAAAATTTCGATACTAATATCCATTGTGATATAGGAATAAATATATTTAATAGTGTATCAGCTAAATTTTTAGAACAATATGGTATAAGTAGTATTACATTATCTCCAGAATTGACATTGGATCAGATAAGATATATAACTAAAAGAACTGATATCCCTTGTGATATAATAGTATATGGCTACTTACCTGTAATGACAATGAAGCATTGTCCCTTTTCATTAATTAGGAATTGTAAAAATGATAATAGATGTTATAATTGTGAGTTTAGAGAGGGATTTGGTCTTAGGGATAGAAAAGGAGAAATTTTTCCTGTAAAACGAAATAGTGGAATAACAACTGTATATAATGGTCAAACTCTGATGCTTCTTCAATATATAGATAAAATATATGACAGTGGAATATCTTGTATCAGACTAGATTTCAATTTTCAAGAACCTATAAGTGAAATACAAAAGATATATTATGATTTTAGTAATAATAAAATAGATATTAATGAAGCAAATAAATTTGTAGAAAATTTTAAAAGAGACAGAAGTATAACTAAAGGACATTTGTTTAGAGGAGTATTATGAAAGGAGAGTTTCAATGAACAATAAGACCTTAAGGGCTTTAGAATATAAAAAGGTCATAGACATGCTTTGTGATAAGACTACATCGTCTTTAGGAAGGCGTTTGGCAGAAAATCTATTGCCAAGTAAAGATATAACTGATATAGAAATGATGCAGAGGGAGACTGAAGAGGCATTATCCATGACTATAAAGAGGGGAAATATACCTCTAGGGGCTATATATGATGTTTCTAATGAATTGAAGAGGGCAAAAATAGGTGCTATGCTGTCACCGGGAGAATTACTTAAGATTGCCGATTCTATTAGATCAGCTAGAAATATAAAGAATTTTATAAAGGAAGACAAGGATGAAAAAAAATATAAACAATATGAATTAATAATAGGTATGATAAATGAATTAAATGTCTATAAAGATATAGAAGACAATATCTATAATGCAATAATAAGCGAAGAAGAGATATCGGATAATGCTAGTCCAGCATTGAGGAGCATAAGAAGACAGGTAGATATAAAAAATGGGGCAATAAGGGATAAATTGAATGGGATAATAAATTCTTCTGAGAAAAAGAAATATCTACAAGAAGGAATAATAACCATAAGAAATGATAGATATGTGGTTCCCGTTAAGCAGGAATATAAGGGCAAATTTCCTGGATTGGTCCATGATCAATCTTCTAGTGGAGCAACTTTATTTATAGAGCCTATGGCTGTTGTTCAATTAAATAATCAATTAAAGGAACTGAAGGCTAAAGAGAGGACAGAAATAGAGAAAATATTGTCAGAGCTTACTGAAATAGTGAATTTTGAAGCTGAAGGGATATCTGAAAATCAAAAGCTATTGGCTCAATTAGACTTTATATTTGCAAAGGGTAAATTGGCTGTGGATATGAATGCAATAAGGCCTTTGTTAAATAGCAAGGGATATATAAATATAAAACAGGGAAGACATCCTATGATAGACAAAACTGTGGTAGTACCTATAGATATATACTTCGGAGATGAATTTACAAGTCTTGTTATTACTGGACCAAATACAGGAGGTAAGACAGTTACATTGAAGACAGTGGGTTTATTTTCCCTTATGACACAATCGGGTCTTCATATACCTGCCAACCATGGCTCAGAAATGGCTGTTTTTAATAATGTCTTTGCAGATATAGGAGATGAGCAGAGTATAGAACAGAGTCTGAGTACGTTTTCTTCACATATGACTAATATAGTACAGATATTGAAAAATATTTCTAATAACAGTTTAGTACTTTTTGACGAATTGGGAGCAGGAACGGATCCTACAGAGGGTGCGGCGTTGGCAATGTCCATATTAAATTATCTATACGATAAGGGCATAAGGACGATAGCCACTACTCATTACAGTGAATTGAAATTGTATGCAATAGAAACTGAAGGGATAGAGAATGCATCTGTGGAGTTTGATATAAAGACATTGAGCCCCACATATAGGTTATTAGTAGGGGTACCTGGTAAGTCTAATGCCTTTGAAATATCAAAAAGATTAGGGCTGGATAACTTTGTGATTGAGAATGCAAAAAAGCTGATATCTAAAGAAAATATAGAATTTGAAGATATATTATCAAAAATAGAACAGGATAGAAAGGTCAGTAGAGAGAATAAGGAAGAAACTGAAAGACTTAAGCTAGAAGTAGAACAATTAAAGGGAAAATTAAAAGAAAAAGAAGAGAGATTACAGAAGAATAAAGAAAGAATTTTAAAAGATGCCAGAATAAAGGCCAAGGATATATTAAAAAGGGCAAAATCAGATGCGGACGATATAATTAAAGAGATAAGAGATGTATCTATAGAGATAGAAAAAGAAAAAAATAAAAAAATACAAGAATCAAGGGATAAGTTAAGCAAAGATTTGAAAGAAATAGAGTCAGATTTAGTAGAAGATATATTTACAAAGGAAAACTCTAAACCTCCTAAGGACCTAAAAAAGGGAGAATCAGTAAGGATACTAAATCTAAATCAAGTGGGTACAGTGTTGACAGAGCCCGATGATGATGGAAATGTATTGGTACAAGTGGGAATAATGAAGATAAACGTAAATATAACTACTCTAAAAAGGGAAAAAGACAATGAAAAACATAGCATGAAAGTAAAGACTAAAGGGATGATAAGGTCAAAGGCAAAAGCTATAAAAACAGAATTAGATTTAAGAGGTACTACTTTAGAAGAGGCTATGCTAGATGTAGATAAATATTTAGATGATGCATATATGGCTGGTTTAAATCAAGTTTCTATTATTCATGGTAAAGGAACGGGAGTATTGAGGTCTGGCATAAAGCAACTTCTTAAGGGACATAGACATGTTAGAGACTTTAGATTGGGTAACTATAGAGAAGGTGGAACAGGAGTTACGATAGTGGAGTTGAGGTGATTAAAATTGTTATTGGTAAGTGCATGTTTAGCAGGTGTAAATTGTAGGTATGATGGAGATAATAATTTCAACAAAGATATAGCTAATCTAGTTAAGGATGGAAAGGCAATATTAATCTGTCCCGAGCAGATGGGAGGGTTGACTACTCCAAGAATGCCTTGTGAAATAATAATTGATGACCAAGGTAATAGGAAAGTAGTAGATAAAAATGGAAGAGATGTAACCCAAAATTTTATAAAGGGAGCAAAAGAGGCATTGAATATAGCAAAACGTGTTAATGCAAAAAAGGCCATATTAAAGTCTAGGAGTCCTTCATGTGGAGCTTTTCAGATATATGATGGAACATTTGGTGGAAAGATAATAAATGGAACAGGGATTACAGCAGAGCTTTTTAGTAAACATGGTATAGAGATATTTACAGAGGAAAATTATAAATGTGCATTTGATGAATAATAAAGGAGGCATGAAAATGAGTCGTAAATTAATGACTATGGTAGTCATAGGTATATTAATGTTGGGAATATTAGGCGGATGTAAAACGGAGACTTCCGAGGTAAAAACCATGGGAGATATTAGTTACCAAGAAGTAAATATTGAGGAATTAAATGAGGAAATGAAGTCATGGTATCAAGAAAATTATAAATCTAAAGGTGTTTATGATAATGTATCTGATGACGGACAAAGGTATATATTACTTTCGGCAGGAGAGAAGGAGACAGGTGGCTATTCTGTTGATATTCTATCTATAATAGGTGAAGAAGATGAAATAAAAATTAGTGGAAAAGTAAATGTACCAGATGATGATCAAATGGTAACTCAAGCAAGAACATATCCTTATTCAATGGTAAAAATTGAAGACGATGGTACGAGAGATGTGGTACTAGATGTGTTTGAGGAAGAAAAGATAGAAGTAACTGAAGACATAGAAGTAGAGGGTAGTTATGTTGGGCAGATAGATAATAATTTTGTTGAAATAAAGGTGGAAGGAGAACCTAGAGCATTCATGTTAACTGATACCAGTAGAGATAAGATATTAGAATTAGAAACTGGTGACGAAGTGAATATAGTATATTATGAGAATCAAAATGGACAGCTGATATTGAAGAAAATAGAGAAGAGACAATAGTTATATATCAATCTCTATCTTTAATACAATTAGAGATTTAAATTTCAATAATATAGTTTTATTTTTATGATAAAATATAAAAAAGTGGATATGAATGGAGGGAAAGATATGGATATGAATACCATAAGAAAAAATGCCCGTGATAAAATGAAAGGTTATTGTAGAGTCTGTCCAGAATGCAATGGAGTGGCATGTGCTGGAGAAGTACCTGGTATGGGGGGGACAGGTACGGCATCAGCCTTTAAAAATAATATAGAGTCGTTAAAAAGAGTAAAAATATTACTAAGGACTTTACATGATGCAAAAAAACCAGATACATCTACAAATTTGTTTGGATATGAATTGGAAATGCCTATAATATCTGCACCTATAACAGGTAGCAGTTTCAACATGGGAGGTGCGCTAACAGAAGAGGAATATGCAAATGCAGTAGTGAACGGTAGTGTAAATAGTGGTACTATAGCTATGACTGGAGACTCTGCAGATCACTCTATGTATCTTACTGGTCTTGAAAGCATTAAAAAAGTTACTGGAAAAGGAATACCTATTATTAAGCCTAGAGAAAATAGGGCTATTATTGAAAAAATAAGGTTAGCTGAAAAAATTAATCCTTTAGCGGTGGGAGTTGATATAGATGGATCAGGTCTAGTAACTATGGCTTTAAAGGGACAACCTGTAGGACCTAAAAATAGGAAAGAACTTGTGGAAATTATAAAGGCTACAAAAATACCATTCATATTAAAGGGTATTATGACATCAGATGAAGCACAAATGGCTGTAGATGCAGGTGCAAAAGCTATTGTAATATCCAATCATGGGGGGAGGATATTAGATCATACCCCTGGAGTTGCAGAAGTGCTACCTGAAATAGCAAAAAAAGTCAAAGGCAAAATAACTATATTAGCCGATGGAGGAATAAGATCAGGGGTAGATGTATTTAAAATGTTAGCATTGGGTGCTGATGGAGTACTAATTGGAAGGCCTATAATAATGGGGGCCTTTGGTGGATATACAGAGGGAGTTGAAATGGTATTAAATAGTATGAAACAAGAGCTATTAAAAACTATGATTTTAACAGGCTGTAATAATATCAATGATATTGATAATACTAAGATAAGGATATAAAAAAGTTAGTGGTTAGTAATTTAATCCACAAGATTAAGTGACTGTTTTATACTTTTGTTATTAAACTGAATATATTAATTTAAAGCTATTGAATTATTAAATGTAATATGATATATTTAATAAGCGAAAAATAGGGAAATTCGTTGAAAGAGAGAGTAAAATATATTCTACAATACAGCGAATCGGGAGATGGTGGGAGCCCGACATTGTGATATATTTGAATAGAACTCTGGAGAAGTCTTATTGAAACTTTTGGAGTAAATTAGACCGTGAATCTGCGTTAATGAAAAGAGTGGGTGTGTCAATATACATATCAATGAGAGTGGTAACACGGGAAAATCTCGTCTCTAATTTTAGAGGCGAGATTTTTGATTGCTTAGCAAAATATGGATTTACAATAAGGAGGGTTTATACTTGATAGATTTTAGAGAAAAATTATCAGAAGAAGTAAGTAATAATGTAAAAGATCTAACATCAGAAGAGATAAAAGAGTTGGTGGAAATTCCACCTAATTATGATATGGGAGATTATGCTATGCCATGTTTTAGATTGGCAAAAAAATTTAGAAAGTCTCCTCAAATAATTGCCGAGGAAATAGTGAATGCACTAAAAGGCAATCAATATTTCGAAAGGATAGAGAACGTTGGACCATATGTAAATTTTTTTGTAAATAAAGAAGTGTTAGCAGAAGATGTGTTAAAAGAGGTGTTTGATAAAAAAGAGTCTTATGGAGCTACAGATGTAGGAAAATCTAGAAATGTAATAGTTGAATTTTCATCTCCTAATATTGCAAAGCCTTTTCATATAGGTCATATTAGAACCACAGTTATAGGTCATGCATTATATAGAATATATAAGTTTTTAGGGTTTAATGCCATAGCTATAAATCACTTGGGAGATTATGGGACACAATTTGGAAAATTAATAGTAGCATATAAGCAGTGGGGAGATAGAGATGTTATAGAATCAAATCCTATACCTGAATTGCTTAAATTGTATATAAGGTTTCATCAAGAGGCAGAAAAGACACCTCAATTAGATGATGAAGCTAGAATGTGGTTTAAAAAATTGGAAAACAAGGATTCAGAGGCTACTGAATTATGGCAGTGGATTAGGGATGTAAGTCTAAAAGAGTTCAATAGGGTCTATGATATGTTAAATATCAAATTTGATTCTTTTGCAGGAGAAAGTTTTTATTCTGATAAAATGCCAGTTGTAGTTGAAAAAATGGAACAAAAAGGTCTTTTGACTGAATCACAAGGTGCCAAAATAGTTGATTTAGAGTCTTATGATATGCCTCCTGCATTAATAAAGAAAAAAGATGGTTCTACTCTATATATTACAAGGGATATAGCTGCTGCAATATATAGAAAAGAAGAGTATGATTTTTATAAAAATATATATGTAGTAGGTTCACAACAGATATTACATTTTAAACAATGGATCAAAATCATTGAACTTATGGGTCATGACTGGGCAAAAGATTGTATCCATGTGCCCTTTGGCATGGTGAGTCTAGAAGAAGGTACCATGTCAACTAGAGCTGGTCGTGTTGTGTTTTTGGAAGATGTATTAAACAAGGCAGTGGAAAAGACTAAAGAGATAATTGAAAACAAGAATCCTAAATTGGAAAATAAGGAACAAGTAGCTAAAGAAGTTGGTATAGGAGCAGTTTTATTCCAAGAGTTGTCTAATAACAGAATAAAAGATTATACATTTTCATGGGATAAGACACTGGCTTTTGAGGGTGAAACAGGACCTTATGTGCAATATACCCATACTAGGGCCAGCAGTATATTGAGGAGAGCCGATGTTAAAATAGATAAAGATGTAGATTATTCTATTCTTATTAATGATGAAGCAGTAAATGTTATAAGACTATTACAAGGATTTAATCAAGTGATAATAGATGCTATGGAAAAAAATGAACCATCATTTATAACTAGACATATAACAGAAATAGCAAAGGCATATAATAGATTTTACCATTCATGTCCTATATTGTCTGAGGATGATGATATAAAGAAAGCAAGACTTTTATTGACATATGCTGCCAAGACTGTTATAAAAACAGGATTAAATCTTTTAGGAATAGATGCACCAGAAAAAATGTAAAAATATTATTGTCGAATTTTAGGTAAGCATTTACAAAAGAATTATAATATGTTATATTTATATTGTAATTGTCGAAGTTTGAATTATTAACTCTAACTCTATAAAATTTTTTTTAGACACCGAGATAGGTGTCTATTTTTTTGCATTAAATTATTATGCTATTTTTTAAAATGGGTTTAATTTTATTCAATTTTGGTTATAAAAGAAATATTGACTAACTGAGGTATATTTTATATAATACTCTTTGTGTGTCAGAGAAAGGAGAGTTTTTTAAAAATGAAAAAAAGAGTATCATTATATATAGTGTTGACTATAATACTGTTTAGCAGCACTGTATTTGGGGTTATGCTAAATGAAAATAAAGAGGCATCTCTAAATATGGAAGTTTTACAAGGTCAAAAGGTTATAGACAATACTAGTATAATAGAAGAGAGCACAAGACAACTTAAAATAGACTATATAAAGGGATTGACCAAATTAAATAATGTGCAGTCAGAATTTTTATTAAAACAGTGTGATGAAAAGGAATTAGATGTGTTTTTAGTATTGGGGCTTATGAAAGTTGAGAGTAACTTTAATACTAAATTGGTAGGAAGCTTAGGAGAGAGGGGACTAGGACAATTAATGGATGGAACAGCTAGAACATTGGCTAGAAATCTTAACAAAAAATATGACCCTAGTTATTTATTTAAACCCGAATATAATATAGAATTATTTACAACACATTTAAAATATTTAAAGGGTTATTATAATGGCAATGTTCACAAGATTCTTACAGCTTATAATAGGGGACAATACGGGCTAAAAAAATATATGGCATCTAGAAGTAGTACAAGAAACCCTGAAAGTAGCATATATTCTAATAGAGTAATAGAATATAAAATAAAATTTAAAAGAGCATTTGAAAATTTCATAGATAGCCAGAAATAACTCCTTCAACATGCCACATAAACTATAGATTTCTTATCATCTTGTCGATAATAATATTGAAAGATAAAGGGGAGGAGGAATGTTAATGGCACGCATATCAAAGTCATCCTCAATTAATAAAAAGAGAATTCATAGTAGTTTTGTGGACAGAAATAGGAGTATAAGAAGAACAGAGGCTGTGGAATCAGTTAATTCTGTAAATAATGTGGGAAATAATACTGGATATACCTTTTCTAGTTATCTTATGGCATCAGATCAATTTTATGAAAAATTAGAGGAACTTAGAAGAGAATATGATAAATTTTATCATCATGAAGTAGAATTAGAAAAGGCTATAAAAGACATACAAGAAAATAAAGATAAACTCATCGATAAAATGAAAAAACTTATAATAAAATATAATAATGCCATTGATTCATTGGTAGATTTTGATGATAAATTTAACACCAATCATGCTATTAGAATTAAAAATATTATAAATGATTTTTCCAATGAATTAAAAGATATAGGTATAAATATAGTAGAAGAGAAGAGATTATCTATAGATGAAAATATATTCTATAGAGTAATGACAGATTTTGATAAAGATTTAATGTTTTTGTTTGAACCTATCAAGGGGTTGATAATAAGACTATATAGGGCATTTAAGAATATAAAAGTACCCTTTGATGAAAAGGAAAATATAAATAGTATAGATTATAGGGGATTTATAATGGATAAAAAGTATTAGATTTATTGATGCACAATTATACACCTTTAAACATAATATGAAATAAAGATGTTCTGTTTAAAGGAGGGATAGTATGAGTTATGATGGAAGATATCCAGAGATATATTATCAAATAACACCTAAAGCAAATCAATGTATATATAGGTATTATCCACCCTATATGCCTATTTATAATCTTCCTGATGATGAACAAATGGATATGATGGTAGATGAAGTCTATGAAGGAGTAATAAAAGAATACCCAGAGATAGACAGGGATCCAAAGGAGAGAAGAGGAAAGTCAAAGGGCGTGTTTTTTCAAGGAAGACAGTTCTATGGAAGAAGAAGATTACTTAGAGATATGATTTCTATAATATTACTTAGTGAGTTGTTGAAAAGGAGAAACTATTATCCTGGATATGGCTATGGATATATGCCTTGGTATTGAAAAACAAAAATATCCTGCAAATTTTATATTGCAGGATATTTTTATGTATTTTTGTTTAATAAAATAAGTGAAAAGGATATAATCATTAGTATATAGAGATTATTTTTAAAATAGACTTTATGTTAGGTGGAAAAAATGAAAAAAAATCTAATGAACTTTTTATTTGTTTTTATGGTATTGTTAATATCCATATATATATTATTTTCTAGTAAAGACATAACACAGTTAAAAGACATATTAGATAAATCTAATAAAGTGTATATATTATTATCTTTATTATCTATGATAATATTTTGGATATTAGATGGTCAAATTCTATTTAATGTAATTAAGATGATGGGAATAGAATTTAGATATATATATGCTATTAAAACTATTTTTGTAGGTCAGTACTTTATGAGTATAACACCATTTTCCAGTGGAGGACCTCCAGCCTTAATATATTCTTTAAAAAAACATGGTGTTAAGGTATGGGATGGTTCAATAATTATTTTAGTAAAGTATATAATTAATGAAATAGCCTTGGGAATATTTATAGTTATAGGATATATGTATAATAAAAACATTCTGGATAGTGAATTAAAATATATAAAACCTTTTATACTATTTGGAATTGTGGTTTCTATAATTATAGGATTTTTTATTTTAATCAACTTTCTCAATACAGAATTCACAGAAAGGCTCATAAAGTATTTATTATCTTTTATGAAAAAAATAGGTCTTAGTAAGAAAAAGAAAATGATTTCTAAAATTGAACATACTGTTGAAGAATACAAGATATCGGTAGAAAAGATTAAGAATACAAGAAAAATAGTTATTAAGATTGTTATATTAAATATATTAAAACTATTGATATATTATAATATTACATATCTAGTTTTTAGAACTTTTGGTGATTTTGATATAAAAGTGAAAAATATAATAACTTTACAGCCCCTATTAGAAATAGCAATAGCATATATACCTATACCTGGGAAAAGTGGTGCAGCAGAAGCAGGATTCTATTTGATGTTTCAAGGAATTTTTTCTTCTGAAAAGCTAATATACGGAGTGATTTTGTGGAGAGTGGTGACTTATTATTCAAGGATAATAGTTGGAGGATTAATAACATTGATAGATAAGATATATATAAAGGAACAAAAAAGAATTTAAAAACAAAATAACATTAAAAATCTATTATATGAATTTACAAAAGATATGATTATTTATATAATTAAACTAAACTATAGTATAAGGAATGAAAAGATGAAAGATATAAAAGGATTTTTATATGATATAGATAAAAAACTTTTTGATTTTTTTAATAATTTTATAAAATGCAGGTTTTTAGATATAATAATGCCTTTAGTTACTAAATTAGGCAGTGCAAGTATTTCTATTTGTATTCCACTTATAATGGTGATCTTTGGAGATGAAAATATAAAGAAGTTAGGCATAGAATGTTTAACTGCAATAACAAGTAGTCATTTACTGGTGCAGATTCTTAAAAGGATGATCTCTAGAGAAAGACCCTATAATATATTTAAAAATATAAATACCTTTGGGATGACATTAAAGGACTCTTCATGGCCTTCAGGACATACTACTGCTAGTTTTTCTTTGGCCACTACAATATCTATGAATTTACCTTATATAGGGGTGATGGTAATAGGACTAGCTCTTATTGTTGGTATTTCTAGAATATATCTTGCAGTACACTATCCATCGGATGTTTTATCAGGATTATTAATTGGATCTGTGTTTTCCATGTTTTTACATGGATATTATTTCTTTTAAATTAACGCAAAGGGTCATATATGCAAAATTTTCTTAAATATATTATAATATAAGTGTTTATGTAATATATATTCAAAATAAAAATAGTAGTAATATTTATGTACTAAGGGGGGTGTATTGTGACAAAAGATTTATTGTCACAAAATTAAATGAAAAATATACTGCGGAACAATTTGGAAGAGCATTATGTATTATTTGCCAGTATAATAAAATGGTTAATTCTATCTGTATTTGTAGGATTTGTAGTTGGTGGAATTACAGCATTATTTATTAAGTTAGTAAACATAAGTACTAGTTTTTTTTATGGGTTTAAATATTATTATCTATTCATACCTTTGGGATTATTTTTAAGTAGTCTTATAATTTTCAAATCATCACCAGAGGCGAAGGGACATGGTACAGAAAAGGCCATAAGTGCTATAAACAATGATAGTGGAAAGACAGGTATAATAGTAGTCCCAATAAAAGCATTGACCACGATTATAACATTAATTTTTGGTGGTTCTGTTGGATTGGAGGGTCCATCTACTCAAATTGGTGCAGGTATGGCTTCAAAAATATCTGATATATTTAAATTGAAAGACGTAGATAGGAAGAGGTTGGCAATATGTGGAGTAGCTTCAGGGTTTGTGGGAGTATTTGGTTCTCCAGTGGGAGCAGCGGTATTTGCTTCAGAGGTATTATACATAGGTGCATTTAATTACATATCATTATTTTCATCTTTAATATCAGCATTTGTAAGTTTTTTTGTTGGTAGATTTTTAGGGACAAAACCTTTAATTACTTATTTTGTGGACATGAAGGATTTTAGTAATAGTGTAATTATTATTAGAATGATATTGTTTGGATTAGCAATTGGCTTAATATCTATTATGTTTATAAAGTTTATAAATTTCGTAGAGAAGATGTTCAAAAGAATCAATATATATCCTCCATTTAAAGGGTTAATAGGCGGTTTTTTAATTATAGTCCTTATATTTATAACAGGAAATACAGACTATTTAGGAATAGGAGGAGATATAATAAATAAGTCTGTTATAGGAGGAAATGTACGGTCCACAGATTTCATATGGAAATCTATAGCTACGGCTCTTACCTTAGGTTCTGGTGGAAGTGGAGGTATTTTAACTCCTATGCTCTATGTGGGTTCAACCTTTGGAAGAGTATGGGCATCTATAGTTAGTGGAAGTCCTACTTTTTATGCAGCAGTAGGAATGGTTACTTTTATGGTTACTTGTTCAAACACACCTTTAGCAGGAATAATCATGTGTATGGAGCTTTTTGGTTCAGAAGTAGGAGTATATGCTTCTATAGTATGCGTAATAGCTTATGTAATTGTTGGTCACAAAAGTATTTATCCAACACAGATATTAGTTAATAGTAAGACACCTTCACTGTTTATGGATATTAATTGTGAAGTTTCCCAGATAGAAAACAAAGTCAAAATTAACAATCCAATCCTTGAGAAACCTTTTGATAAAAATAAGAAAAAATCTGAGGAAACAAAGGGTTGAAATTTATTATTTAAGAAGATAATATATATATTTAGGCCAAAGAGCTGATTCTTTGGCTTTTTTTGTTTAAATTATAGGATAAAGGAAAAACATATAATATGTAGAATAAATATAAAGGAGAATAAATAATTTGGATAAAAATAATAAACGAAGAAATTACATGGTCTTAGCTAATATTTTTTTGGAAAAGGGAGATATTCTAAAGGGTATAAGGGCTCTGGACAAATCTTTGGAATTTGTAGAATCTAGAGATGATAAGATTAAACTGTTATTTAATATAGCATTATTAAAAGATCAAGAAGGCTTGAAGGAAGAAGCACTTTCTACATATGATAAAATAATTGGCTTAGATAAAAGTCAAGGTGGGGCATATTATGGCAAGGCCATAATATATGATGATTTAGGTGACAAAGAGAAGGCATTATCTTTTTATAAAAAGACTATAGATGTAGACTGTTCATATGATAGGGCATATTTTTATATGGCCAATGTATATGATGAAATAGGAAAAAAGGATAAAGCTATTATGTATTATAAAAAAACTATAGAGTTAGTTCCAGATGATTACATGGCGTTAAATAATTTAGGGGCTATATATGAGGAAATAAAAGAATATGAAAAGGCTCAAATGATGATAGAGAATAGTATTAGGTCAAATCCTAATTATTATAAATCTCTTTTTAATATGGGCGTTATAAAAAAGAAGCAGGGCTTGATTAAAGAGGCTTTATACTACTATGATAAATCTATGATAGTAAAGGATGATTATCCCTATACTTATCTCAATAAGTCTGTAATCTATATTGAGAAGAAAGATTATAATAGGGCTATAGATATATTGACTGAAGGAATTAGACATTGTCCCAATACAGGATTCCTTTATTATAATCGAGCATGTTGCTATGCTAAACTCCACAATAAATTTAAAGCCAGAGATGATCTAAATAAATCAATAAAATTATATCCAGAATTTAATGAAATATATAAGACAGATAATGATTTGAAAGATTTAATATAGTAAAATAAATATTTAGATTTGTCTTAAAATAATAAAAAAGATTAAATGTAAATAAAAGGTTGACAAGCCATATATATATATACTAATATTAAACCATATATGGTATATATTTCAAATAACATATTTTAATTTACAAAGGAGGAATTAAATATGAAATTATTGAAGAGAATAATGAATATAATTTTGTTATTAGGAATAGTTTTTAGTGCAAATTTTATTTTTGCAAATGAAATAGAAAATAGGTGTTCCAGTATTCAAGATGTTCCTAATGATGTATGTGTTGTTATTCATTATAATGAATTAAAAGAAAATTTAATATTTCCAAATGTTCCTGAAGAACAAATATATAAATTTTTAAGCAAACTATCTGATAAAATCATTTTAGAAAAAAATATAGAAAACCCTCAAAAAATTCTCAATAAAATTTTAGATACAGAAGGAACAAAATTAATAAACGGAATAAATATTTCAGAAAGTCAGTTAGATGTTATAGAAAATAATTTATATGTTCAAATTTTTAGTAATGAAAAACAATATCTTGAAAAAGAAATTATAAAATTAAAGCCTTTAGAAATCTATCAATATTCTCATGATATGCCCCCTTCAATGCTTTCAGATATGCAAGAAATTTCATACGTAGACAAATATCAAATAAAAACTAAACTATTAGAAATAAATCCACCTGTTTATAGAAGTACTTTGAAAGGTGCAAAAGATCATACTGCAAAAGATGCAAGATTTTACAGTAAATCAAATGGGGGAATAAGAACAGAACACGTATCTGGCAAAAAATTATCTGGAGTAATAGATTCTATTGATGATGAATATTCAGCTAGCGTATGGTGGGTTGGTCCTGGTTATCCTGCATTTAAAATTCAGTGGGAAATAAGTTATAATAGAGGGATTGAAAGAAAATAGAGATAAGGAAATACATGACAATGCCGCAAAAGTGCATGATGGATTAAGTGCTTTTGTGGCATTAGCTAAAAGGGGAGAACTATTATGACATCATGTAGAAAGATAAGTATATTATTGATTTTAATGTTAGTATTTACTATTTCATCATGCACAAAGGAAGAAAAATATGAGAGTATAGATGAGGTTCCTGAAGATGTTCTTGTTATTATAAGGTATGGGGATCTTTTTGAGCAAACGATTTTTTCAAATTTGTCTAAAGATCAAGCTGCCAAACTTTTGAATGATATAACAACAGAAATGCTTTTAATTAAAGACAAGAGTAAATATCAAGAAAATCCTCAAGGATTACTCAATTATGTTTTACAAGAAAAAAATACTTCAGTAGCTAAAGATATAAAAGAAATGCAAATATCTAATAAACAGATTGAAGCTATGAAAGAAAGGATAGATGTTTCTTTTACAGAAAATAAAAAACAATATACAAAGAATGGAGTTACAAATTTAGATGTTTCTCCAGATGATTATCCACAAGATGTAAAAAAAGCACTTGAAAATGGTGAATATATAAAATAAATAAGACAGCTAATGATTTGAAAGATTTGATATAGTAAAATAAACATTTAGATTTGTCTTAGAATAATAAAAAAGGTTAAATGTAAAAAAAAGGTTGACAAGTAATATATATATATACTAATATTAAACCATATATGGTATATATTTCAAATAACAAACTTTAAAAAGGAGAGTTAAATTATGAAAAACAATATAAAAATATTTACAAGTATCATGCTTATAATGATACTTATAAGTTGTATAAATGTTGAAAGTTTTGCTTATGAACAAGAAGAAGATGTGTATAGAGGAGAAGGATTACATTTTAAAGGTAATGATGATGATGGAATAAGTTTTATAAGAAGAATGAGATCTGTTGGTGATATAATATTTGAAGAAACTGATACATCAGGTGCAGGTTCAGGTATTGTTACTACTGAAAAAGCTATTAGTACTGGAGAAAATTTAATAAAAAAAGAATTAGTAAAATATTTAACTGGGTCATGGGCATATGCTAATGAGTATGCATGGAAAGAAGATAATACTGCTACATGGACATATGGTGGTGGGGCAGAATATAGTATTGCTGATAAAGTGAGACTAAGTTTAGGATTATCTCGTTCTGTTACTACTTCTTATGGAACTGAAATAAAAATACCAGCGGAATCAGGAAAATTAAGCAAATTAGGGTTTGCAAGTGATTTTTTTGAACAAAATTATTATTATGAATTTAAGGTAAATGGTACCGTAGACAAATCTTATAATGGATATACAAAGACACCAACTGAAGATAGCTATTTGTTTGTATATTATAAGAAATAAAAGTATAAAATTGAGGTTAGTTTATTAAAGTAAGTTATTATATAAAAACAAACTAACCTCAATTTTGATTTATTAGGTATAACTATAAAAAATGTAATAGTGGTGATAAAATGAAGAAAAAGGTAATTTTGAGTATAATAGTTTTGATATTAATAATTGTATTGATAATAATTTCTACACCAAAGTATAAAGACATAGGCTTTTTTATAATGTTTGATAGTTATATAGCCAGTGGAATTGATGATACTTTGGAAATACCATTTACATATTATTATAAAACTAAATCTAAATTAAAAAATATAAAAGAAATTAAATTTGAAAATGAAGAAGCATTAAAAATTGAGAGATTTGTTCTTGAAAATGCTGAAAGAAGTAATGAGTACAAACGGGATATTATTAGGTTGAATATTAGATTTCTTGAACAAGGAATTTTTAAAGAAGAATATATTAAAATAAATTTTGAAGATGGTAGCTCTATTAATTTCCCTATAGGAATTTATGTATTTGATATAGGGAGAAAAGAAGCAAAGAATGCATTAATAAATACATATACTAGTATGGTAGCTGTAAGTAACCCTAACAGATTTATATATGATTATCAAATATTAGATCCGAAAGCATTTATTACAGAAATTAAATATGGTGATTCTAAGTTTATTAAATCTGAAACTGGTTTAGAACCTAATGGGGAAATAGAGATAAATAGTGAAATACCAATACGTTACATCAAAACAAAAATTACAGTAAAAAGAAATAATAAGGAATATATATATTATGGAAAAGGGTTTTATTCAGGAGCTATTAATATTAGTAAGGAAAACATAAAATATATAAAAGAACAATCAGAAATTTTATATAAATCAATAAATAGTGATAAATAATATAATTGGTTTATCTTGTTGATAAACATACAATTATGATAAAGATATAAAATAAAGGAACATTTCTTAGAATTTGTGAAAATACATAATAAGTTAATAGTTAGTGGTAAGTAGTTTGGCGATGAAATCCATAGGATTTTTACCATGAACTACTAGTTATTTTTTACAAGATCAGCCATTGCCTTTATACTTTTGATATTAGTTTATAATTAGATATTGTACTTTATCAAATAAAAGCATTGCTTTTTAAATTCACTTAGTATTTAATCCATATAGTTTCCTCATCTAGAAAAGATGGGGCTTTTCTAATTTATATGTAAATAAAATATATAAGACAGATAATGATTTGAAAGATTTGATATAGTAAAATAAATATTTAGATTTGTCTTAAAATAATAAAACCCCTTGACGAATAAAGATTATAGGTCTATAATATAAAAAAATTGATAAATCGCTTAATTTCTATCAGAAAGCGGGGGACCCGATTATTGGGGCGAATTTCTTAGAGAATAGGACAACTCTTTCAGTCCGAGCCCGTCAGCTAACCTCGTAAGCGTTGAGAGAGGAGTTCTAACATGTATTAAACCATGGTGCTCCCATGGTTTTTTTGTTTGAAGAAAAATCGTTATTTAGGTAATGGGGGGACTTGTTTTGGAGAGAAAAAAAACATACAAATTAACTAAAGACAAAGCTTTTTTTAGAGAAGAGATGGAATTCAAAAATATACTGCATGAATTGTATTGGAAATTTACTATGAAAAAAAGGGGATTTAAGGTTGAAGAGATAAATAGAAATTAGAAGGTTTTTAGCAGGATTATGTTGAATATATAGGGGTATATATAGTTAGTAGTGAAAAATATAAAAGGAGTTGAACCAATTGGACAACAGAAATAATATTAAAGCCTATAAAAAAGAGGTAAAAGGAAAGGTTGTAATTAAACTCACTATTATTATTACTTTAGTAGCTATTATCCCCCTTTTTCTATTGGGAATATCTTCATATATGAAGATAGGAGATGTTTTAGAAGACAAATTAGAGGTTACAACAGGTCAGATGATGGACGAGGTAAATGAGTATTTAAGTATGTTTTTAAATGGAATAGAGCAAAAGACATCATTGGTGGCTGATAACTCATCCTTTATTAATTTGAAAGATGGAGATGTAGAGGGGGCTAATATAGCTTTAGAGTTATTGAGTGAAGTACAAAAGAATGATGATATGATACTTAATTCATTTTTTGGACAAGTAAGTGGAACAATGGATATTTATCCTCAGCAGAAGTTATCAGAGGACTATGATCCAAGAACTAGAGAATGGTATCAGGAAGCCATAAAAAATCCTGGGAAAGTAATCTGGACATCACCATATAGAGATGCAGCAACAGGTAAGATTACTATGACGGCAGCTAAAGTAGTTAAGAATCAGGAGGATATAATAGGTGTAGTAGGTATAGATGTAATGCTCAATAATTTTTCAGAAAGTGTTTCTAACAAATTAGTGGGGCATGAAGGGTATGTAATTATATCTACAGATGATGGCATATACATATCACATCCTGATGGAGAGTTAATAGGAAAAGAAGCTATGTCCGAGAAGATGTATTGGAATGATGTAAAAAGTACTAATAAAGGGTTCAATAGTTATGAACATAATAACGACAATATGTTTATAATCCACAGGACAAATGATAGGGTTGGATGGAAATTAATAGGGGTATTACATGAAAGTGAACTGATAAAAGATACTGGAATTATTAAAAAGTTTGTTATATCTATATTAATAGGTACATCTATTTTAGCATTCCTTATATCTATAATGATAGCCAGAGGTATATCTAAGCCTTTAAATATAATAACTGAGGGAATGAAAAAGGTAGCAAATGGAGATTTTACTACTAATATAGATTTAAATACTAATAATGAATTTGAAATAGCAGGGAATAATTTCAACAGGATGGTACATAGTGTTAGCTTGTTAGTAAATGAAGTAAAGAATGCCTCTAAGACTGTTATGGATTCTTCCTCGTTATTGGCTGATATAACGGACCAGACAACTACTGCTACCAATGAAGTAGCTACCACTATAGAGGAGATAGCAAAGGGATCCAATGAACAAGCCAAAGATACAGAACAAGGGGTTATAAAGGTAAATGAATTGGCATCAAATATAGATAAGGTGAATAAATCAACCGATGAGATGACCAATATGTCCACTGATACATATGAATTATCTCATTCAGGATTAGATATTGTAAAAGTTCTTACGGAAAGAACAGATAAAAATATGAATTCTGTGACACAAATAAATGATATTGTATTTGAGATGAATGAAAGTTCTCAAAATATAGGAAAGATTATAGATGCCATAAGTGATATAGCAGAGCAAACTAATCTCTTGGCATTAAACGCAGCTATAGAAGCTGCAAGAGCAGGAGAGTCAGGGAGAGGATTTGCAGTAGTAGCTGAAGAAATCAGGAAGTTGGCAGAGGAATCGGCTAATTCTGCTAATGAAATAAAAGATATAATTGAAGGAATACAGCAACAATCTGATCATGCAGTTGTATCTATGAAAGAGACTAAGAGATATGTACAAGAACAGGGTGAGGCTGTTAAAGATACAGAAAATGTATTTAATAAAATTTCAGACACTATATTTAAATTAGTTGATAAAGTAACGGAAGTTAGAGAATATACAAAAGATATTGATAATAGGAAGAATGATATAGTACAAGTTATAGATAATATATCGGCTGCTTCTGAGGAAACATCGGCTTCTACAGAAGAAGTTTCAGCTTCAGCAGAGGAACAATTAGCTGCTATTGAAGAAGTGGATTCCTATGCAAAGGACTTGAAAGAATTATCAAAGAAATTACAGAAATCTGTAGAGAAATTTAAAATTGATTTGAATAAAATAGACTAATACCAAAAACCTTGAGGCAAATCACCTCAAGGTTTTAATATTTCCATCTAGTATATTTTTTTTCTATTATGGATACACATTTGTACATTAACGATGCTATTATGGCCAATACTATGACGCTCATCATTACTAAGTCTAATTTAAAAACTTGACCGCCATAGACTATAAGGTATCCAATACCAGCCTTTGATACTAAAAATTCACCAACTATTACCCCTACCCAAGAAAGTCCGATATTTACCTTTAATGTGCCTATCATTGTGGGGATACTAGAAGGCAGAACTACTTTTTTGAAAATATCTATCTTTGATGCTCCAAAGGATTTTAACATCTTTATTTTTTCTTCATCAACTGCTATAAAGGCATTATATACATTCATGATAGTTATAACTATAGATACAGAGATAGCAGTAGCTATAATGCCAGCATATCCTGCTCCAATCCATAAAATTATTATAGGAGCCAATGCTGTCTTAGGTAGACTATTAAGTATAACAAGATATGGATCAAGCACCTTTGAAAGAAATTTAGACCACCATAATAACATGGCTACAAGTATTCCCAATAGAGTACCTAATAGAAAACCAATTATATTTTCGAAAACGGAAATGCCTATATGGTGAAATAAAGAGCCATCTTTAACTAATTTCATAAAAAGTGCATATATTTCACTGGGATAACTGGTTAAAAAGGTATCAATAACACCATATCGCCCCAATAATTCCCAAACTAATGTAATTATAAATAAAATTGAGATTTGAACAATTATAATTGCTCTATTTCTAGTTTTGATTTTTTTGATATATTCATTATGCTCCTTAGAAGAAGATCTATCTTTAGACATGTATATCCAGCTCCTTCCATATTTTATTGAAGTAATGTCTGAATTCTGGAGCTTCTCTACATTTCATAGGAGTGTTGACTCCACCAGGACAAGTTAGTTCTATAGAAATTATATCTTTAATTTTTGCTGGCCTTTTGGATAATATAACTATTCTATCAGCCATAGATATAGCTTCTGCTATGTCTATGAAATGGTAGATATACATGTAAATATATAATGAATTTGATTTTAACTATATATTTTAACTTTTAAATCATTTCCATCCCATGTGATGTTATGGATTGTTTTTTTTATTATAGATTTCTGTTCATATAATTCTAACTGATCTACAGTAGCAGCAAAATATTTAAACAAATCTTTAAGTATATCAATATTTTGTTGTTGAATTAAAGGACTTTTAACTTTTTTTTCAATATTGTGTAATTGTTTTTTTGTATTTTTTACTTTTGTATTTAGCTCTTTTATATGGTATATTATATATTTTGATGCTACAGATTTTCTGTTTTCAGCTAATTGTATAGTCAAGTTATTTATAGCTTCTTCACAATTTTGTAGCTGTTTTGTTAATTGATTTTTTTTAGATAGATATTTATAATCAAGCTTATAGATTTCTATCTTTTTTCGATTCAATTGTTTTATTAACATATTTTTATCCATAGATAATTTCTTTAGTTTTTTTATAACTAATTTATCAGCTATTTTACCATTGATGTTTTTAATATTACAATCACAATTCCTGGATTTTTCTTTTGTAAGACATTTATAATAGTAATAAAAGCCATAGGGTTTATTACTTATTGATACCCTCATAATGGAATTACAGTGTTGACATTTGATTAATCCTGACAATAGTCCATATTTTCCAGTACCTTGCCTAGGTTTTTTAGTGCTATTTGACTTCAGTGTATTTTGTACTTTAATCCAATCAGAGGAGTTTAATATACCCTTATGCTTTCCAACAGCAATTATCCATTCTGATATATCTTTTTTTATTACTTTATTTTTTTTGATATCATTTTTATTAAATACCATGAGACCATGGATCCCATCAAATTTATTTGTATTGCCTTCAATATTACATCCTGCTTTTGCGAAGTATCTATATATATGGTTATCTGCTATACAGTAAACGGGATTGGACAATATTATTTTTAATGTGCTATTGTCAAAATATTTTCCTGTTTTAGTTTTTATGTTATTTTTTATGGTCCAGGAAGTTAATTGAGTAAGTGAATTTAATGCTATGTATTTTTGGAATAATCGTTCAACAATATGGAGTTCTTTAGGAAGAGGGGAGAGCTTATACATTTTTCTTTGGTTAAGTTCAGAATCTAGATATTGTATCTCCTCAGATTTAAATCCCATAGGAGTCTTACCTCCAAGCCACCTACCAGTCTTAGCTAATTGATACATATTGTCTCTAATTCTTTCTGCTATAGTTTCTCTTTCCAATTGTGCAAAGACACTAGATATGTACATCATAGCTCTTCCCATTGGTTTAGATGTATCAAATTGTTCTCTAACAGAGACAAAGGATATATTATATTTTTGAAGGACTTCAAGTGTCTCTGAGAAATTCGATACATTGCGGCTAATTCTATCTAATCTATAACAAATTAAAACACTAAATTTGTTGTTTTTAGCATCTTTCATCATTTGTTTAAATTTAGGTCTATCAATGTGGACACCAGAGAATCCTTCATCCTCATATACGATCATATTAGTATCTGTACAATCAAAATGTTTATATACATAGTCCTTACACATTTTAATTTGATTCTCTATTGATTGACCTTTATCAGTAAATTTAGATTTGCGAGAATATATAGCAATAGTGGACACCAAAATACCTCCTAAAGATATATTTAACTATAGTTTAGCACAAAGATACTAGTTTGTAAGCAAATAAAATATTTAATTAAAAAAGTAAAAAATGAGAATAAAAGTAATTACTATATAGTTATGTCATAGTACAAACTTTGTCACTCATAGACTTTATTGAGGTGATTGTGGTGACAAGAGCAAAACAGAAAATCAATGTAATACTTGACATACCTGATGAAGAATATGCGTCGAAGCTTTTGTCAGAGGCAGTTGTTGAAATTATAGCAAAAAGGATAGAAAAATATCCAGTGGAACAACAGATTTCAATATATGATAAATTAATAGAAGAAATAAAGGCAAGAGACGCAGATTAGATATATAAAATTAAAAATAAAATATCTATGACATTTAAAACTATTGATATACAGAGGATTTTGTAGAATTATGTACTTATAGGGAAAGAAAGGAAAAAATTAAACTATAGGAAAACATAATTTTACAAACTTCGGAGGTAGATAAATGAAAAAGACAAAAGAGTTATCTTTAAAAATAGATAAACATAAAGAGCGATTGGCAAAGATGATTAAGGTTAAGAAGGGAAATTTATTAGATAAACAGGTTGTAGAAATAAGCAAAAATTTAGATAAGGTGCTTAATGAGTATAACAAATGCAAAGAAGGTGATAAAAAGAAATAATATTTTAACACTATAGATTAATATTTAACTCCTTTCTTTTCCTGTTAAAAAGATGTATTGAATAAGCTATATATAAAGTTTATTGAAAATAGTGAACTTACTTGTCTAGATTAAAAATAGTGGAATAAGAATTACAATATAAGTAAATTTTATACAGATAAAGATTTATTTATAATAAAAAGAGTTATATTTTTTGAAATAAATGATATAATAAATAATGAAAAGAATTATAGGGGAGGGACCAGCTCCCCTAACCAGTTATTTTATTTTGGAAGAACTTGTCTTTTTAGATGAGTTCTTTCTACTTTTTATAGTATATTTAAGTGTTATTATGCTGATTAAAAAGTTAAGTATAGTAGTTAAGAATTGTAAGAGAATTTCACAAAATGTCATTTCTCCACCTCCTATATATAAACTCAAAATGAGTTTGTAATCTATAGGAATAAGATAAAATGATATAAGTATTCACTACTATTATATGAATTGTTTGTGCAGTTATTCTTATTTTATTGATATAATCTATAAATTATATGAAGTTAGTAATGGATGATTAAATGTTGGATAGATATATTAATGATATTTTTAACAATGAATGGTATTAATTTAAAAAAATCATGTTTTAATATTTAGTGAAGGGAATAATAAAATGTGGGTTGTTCTTTACATATACAATACCATAAAATGTAATTTATGTAAATAAAATAATTAAATAATATTTAGACTAGATAATTTTTAGTATTAAACATTATTGATATAATGCCATAGGAAATATATCAATAATATAATTATGTTTTTGTAACAAAATTTAAATTATTCGCAATATTGCTTAAATTAGTTAGTCTGGGTAATTTATTTGGACAAATTTATTTATCAACCATATGCTAGATATAGCTTCTGCTATATCATGTGTTACCATTATTGCTGTCTTTTTTTCTTTCTTCAATATACTTCCAATCTCATCAGAGATGGCCAGCCTAGTTTGATAGTCCAGAGCAGAGAAGGGTTCATCAAGTAATAACAGTTCAGGATTTGTAGCTAAAGTGCGAATAAGTGATACCCTTTGTCTCATTCCACCTGAAAGTTGGTGAGGGTAATAATATTTAAAATCACCCAATCCATAGGTGTTTAATAACTTTTCTACAAAGGCTTTAGATTTGTCATTTAATTTTTTTTGTATTTCTAGTCCTATCAATGTATTTTCTAAAATAGTTCTCCATTCAAAAAGATAATCTTTTTGAAACATATATCCTATATTCTTATTAATACCATTGGTTTGTTTTCCATTTAATAAAACCTTTCCATTGGATGGAGTTAAAAGACCTGCTATGGCTGATAAAAGAGTGGATTTACCACAGCCACTAGGTCCTACTAACACAACAATTTCACCATGATGAATATCTAAAGAGATATTGTCTATAGCCTTGGTTTCACCTTTTAAAGTGTGATAGATAACAGATAAATTATTTATTTCAACTATTTTTTTATAATTCATTTATTGGCCTCCTTTTGGAGTTTATAAGAGATTAAGTTTATTTATTGGATATTTTATAGTATTCCTCGTTGAGTAATTATGTGAAATATAAAAGAATTTTAAATTAATACTATAAAAGATATTGACAATATAGCAATTTAATCATATTATAATATTAGAAATTACTAATATAATAATATGTGAGGAGTGAAAATATGTTTCTAGATGATATAGAAGTAAAAATATTTAAGGCTTTGGGCCACCCTGTGAGGTTGAAGATAGTAAAAAAACTTATGAAAGGTACACTATGTGTATGTGAATTAAATGAAGATGTTGACTTTTCTCAATCTAATTTATCACAACATTTGAGAGTTTTGAGAGATGCAGATATATTAAGTTATGAGAGAGATGGTGCTCGTATAAATTATAGTATCAAAAATAAAGAGATAACAGATATTATTAATATAATAGAAAAGATGATTATAAAGGATTTTAAAAAAATAGTAAATGGACAGGGTGATTAATACAATGCTTGGATGGATCAATGAAATTTTTAAATTCTCATGGTTATATAATATAGTATCACTATTGGTTGAAAATGTATTTAATATTTCAATGGACTCTAGATTGGGCTCAAGTATACATTTCTTTATATATGATACAATAAAAATAATTATTTTATTAGGGATTATGATTTTTATTATTTCTTATATTAGGAGTTATTTTCCTCCAGAGAGAACAAAGAAGATATTAAGTAAATTCAATGGTATTAAGGGTAATATCATTGCATCTATATTAGGGATTGTAACCCCTTTCTGTTCATGTTCCTCAGTTCCAATTTTTATAGGATTTATTGAAGGAGGAGTACCATTAGGACTGACATTTTCTTTTTTAATAACATCTCCAATTGTAAATGAAGCTGCCTTTGCCATATTACTGGCCTCCTTTGGGTGGCAGTTGGCTATATTATATGTAATTACAGGTGTAATAGTAGGTGTAGCAGGAGGAGTTATAATAGGAAGATTAAATTTAGAAAGTGAAGTTGAGGGATATGTATATGAAATTGATATGGGTGAAACAGAAATAGAAAGATTGACAAAAAGACAGAGAATAGATTTTGCTATAGAGAATATTAAAGAAATTATAGGAAGAGTATGGCTATACTTAATAATAGGTATAGGCATAGGTGCATGGATACATGGGTGGGCACCAGAATCATTGTTGGCAAGATATGCAGGGCCTAATAATCCCTTGGCAGTATTTGCAGCTGTGATTATAGGTATACCTCTGTATTCCAATGCATTAGGAACTATACCTATAGCTGAGGCACTTATAGGAAAGGGAGTGGGTATAGGAACTGCTATGTCATTTATGATGGCCACAACTGCATTGTCTTTACCAGAGATGATACTTCTTAGAAAAGTCATAAAGCCTAAGCTTATATCTTATTTTGTTATAATAACAGGTATATCAATAATAGTGGTAGGATATTTATTTAATTTCATTTATCATATTTTAGTATAAATTTAAGGAGGTAATTTTATGGAAATAAAAATTTTAGGTGGAGGATGTACAAATTGTAAAAAGTTAGAACAGAATACCGAGGAGGCATTAAGAGATTTAAATATAAAGGCATCTATAAATAAAGTGGAAGATTTTAAAGAGATAATGAAATATGGAGTGATGAAAACTCCGGCATTGGTAGTGAATGAGCAAGTTTTAGTTAAGGGAAGAGTGCCAAAAGTAAGTGAAATTAAAAAATTATTGAAATAAAGAAAAATAACAACTTCAGTTGTTATTTTTTTTAAAAAGCAGGATTTACTGTATTATATATGGAACTACTAAAATGATGTAAGAAAATTGAGTTAATTTATGGAGGGATTATTATGATATCAAGAGATAAAGCATTTGAGGAACTAAAACAATATGTACAGTCTGATAGTTTGATGAAGCATTCTTTAGCAGTGGAGGCAGCAATGATAGGTTACGCTGAGAAATTTGATGAAAATGTTGAAAAATGGGCTGCATGTGGATTGTTGCATGATATAGATTTTGAAAAATATCCAGAAGAGCATCCTTTAAAGGGTGTAGATATACTTACAGAGTTAGGATATCCAGAAGAGTTTGTAATTGCTGTAAAGGGGCATTCAGATGAAACCAACACGCCTAGAGAGACATTATTGTCAAAGACCCTTTATGCAGTAGACGAATTGGCCAGTTTTGTAGTAGCTTGTGTATTGGTTAGACCTAATAAATTTGAAGGATTAAAAGTTAAATCAGTAAAAAAGAAACTCAAGTCTAGTGGCTTTGCAAAAGCAGTAGATAGAGATATTATAAAAAGAGGTGCAGAGGAACTTGAAGTTGATTTTTCTGAACATATACAAACTGTTATTAATGCCTTAACTAAAAGAGAAAAAGAATTAAAAGAAGAAGGTCTAAGTCTTATCGAGTAAAACATAGACGATAAAACAGGGGTGAGGGCATGCTTAGGCTAGAGAGCTTAGAAATATGCAATGTAATAAATAAAAATGTTGATTATTTATTACTAAATAATACATTAAAAGATGCCATTATATATGGTTTAAAATCAAAATATAATAATATACCTATAGCTAGAGAAGATAAAACATTATTGGGGATACTAACGAAAGAAGATATCGAAGGGTATTTAAAAAATGTCAAAGATTTAACAACTCCTATTTCAAAATTTGACATAAAAATGTATAGTGATATTTGTGTAAAGTTAGATGAGTTACCTACTCTAAGCTATAGAGATTTTAAGGATGAAGTATTTGTTGTAGATAATAAATTTAAATTTATTGGTATAGTTAAGAAAGAGGATTACACTAATTATCAATTGAAGTTCTGGTTATTAAGTGTTAGTTCAGTTATAGATTCTACTGACCATGGAATAATAGCTATAGATAATAATTTAAAAGTAATTATATATAATAACTCTGCAGAAAAGATTTTTGGTATTGATAAGGAAGATGCTTTGGGAAAACATATAAGCTATGTATATTCTGATTCCCAATTGCCAAATATTATGGATACAGGAGAAACCTATGTCAATGATTTAATAATGATAAATAATCGAAAAGTACTTAGTAATAAGGCTCCCATAATAGTGGACAATGATGTAAAAGGTGCTATAGCATTGTTTCAAGATGTAAATGAACATTCAAATCTGCTAAAAGAATTAGAGGAACAAAAAAATGTTTCTAGGATTTTGAATACAATTTTAGATACTATTTATGATGGGATTGTGGTTGTAGACAAAGACGGATATATAACCATGATAAGCAAAGCCTACACTAATTTTTTAAATGTTGAAGAAAAGTCTGTGGTAGGTAGACATGTAACAGATGTAATAGAAAATAGTAGAATGCATATAGTGGCTAAGACTGGGAAATCAGAAATAGCCAATATTCAAAAGATAAAAGGAAACTATATGATTGCTACTAGAATTCCGATGATAAAAAATGGAAAGACAATTGGTGCAGTAGGCAAGGTGCTTTTTAGAAATATAAATGAACTTAATGAATTGCATAAGAAAATAAAAATAATGGAAAATGAATTAGCTAAATATAAAGGTGAATTTATACAAATAAATAAAGCAAAATATATTTTTGATAATATAGTGGGAAGAGGCAAGAGAATAAGTGAAACTAAAAAGATGGCTAAAAAGGCTGCTATGACTAATTCAAGTGTACTATTGTTAGGAGAAAGTGGTACGGGAAAGGAACTATTTGCCCATGCAATCCATAACAGTAGTAATAGAAGTTATGGTCCCTTTATAAGGGTAAATTGTGCAGCAATACCATCAGAGCTTTTAGAGTCAGAGCTTTTTGGATATGAAGAAGGTGCCTTTACAGGAGCCAGAAAAGGTGGGAAAATTGGTAAATTTGAGTTGGCAGATGGAGGGACTATATTTCTAGACGAGATAGGAGATATGCCCCTTTTGATGCAAGCAAAGCTTCTAAGGGTTATTCAAGAAAGGGAAATAGAGAGAATTGGGAGCAATAGATTAAAAAGGATAAATGTAAGAATTATTGCAGCTACTAATAAAAAATTAGATGAAAAAGTTAAAAATGGTAAATTTAGAGAAGATTTATATTATAGATTGAATGTATTTACTATTGATATTCCACCTTTAAGAGAGAGAATTGAAGATACTAATGATTTATGTAATCATTTTTTAAATGAATTAAATAAAAAAAATAAAAAAAATGTAAAAGGGATAACTGAAAGGGGATTAAAGTTTTTAACTAAATATAATTGGCCAGGGAATGTGAGAGAATTAGCCAATGTTATAGAAAGGGCTATAAATATAGTGGATAATGAAGAAGAGATAGATATCAAACATCTACCTGAAAAGATTTTAGGAGAAAAATATGTATTGAATTTAGGGGAACTAAAAGAAATACTAGAAAAGACAGAGAGAGAAGCCGTATTTGAAGCGATAAGATTTACAGAGGGAAATAAGACTAAAGCAGCTAAACTTTTAGGAATAAGTAGGACTACATTGTATGAAAAACTTGAAAAATTTAATAAAGAAAACTATAAAAAATAGGGGTGTATAAGATATTTACACCTCTATTTTTATGTGTACAATAGCTAAAGCAATTATATATTTCGTATAATTAGCTTAATATTGGTTAAGAAGTATTCATATTGCCAAGTTTAGTATGTATTTAATTTAACAAACTCAATATTATAAAATATAAAATCAAAGAAAACAAATGATATATTAGATTAATAATATTATTATTTGAATAATATCAACAAAAAACTGTAAGAATAAACGTACAAAATCAAAAAAATACAGAAAAAATTGTAATGGAATCCTAACACAAATAAAATAAGAGAAAATTATTGAAATAAAAATATTTTAAGGAATGGCTATATATAGGGAATTAGTAGAAAGTATCTTGTTTGGATAATTGGCACGGAAATTGCTTATTATAAGTATATAGGATTTAAATCATTGCTTTGGAGGTGAAGAAAAGGTTTTCTAAACAATTAATATTATTTAATTATCAACATGGAATAATAGTTTTATATTGTAATTAAAACATTTAAAGGAGGAGAAGTTTATGTTAGGTATATTTGGTATTATTCTTTCTTTGGGATTATTGATGTTTTTGGCTTATAGGGGTATTACGGTACTTATATTGGCACCATTGTTGGCCATGCTAGCCGTATTATTTTCAGGCGATGTACCTCTACTTGCCAGCTATACAGAAGTATTCATGGTAAACTTTGCAGGATATGCAAAGGCTTACTTCCCTCTATTCTTATTAGGGGCAATATTTGGTAAGGTTATGGACGATGCAGGCGCTGCAAAGTCTATAGCGCATTTTATAACTAAAAAGTTAGGTAAAGACAAGGCAATATTGGCAGTTGTATTATCATGTGGTATATTAACTTACGGTGGAGTTTCATTATTCGTTGTTGCATTTGCAATTTATCCAATTGCAGCAGCATTATTTAGAGAAGCAAATATACCGAAGAGATTTATACCCGCTTCAATAGCATTGGGAGCATTTACATTTACAATGACAGCATTACCAGGAACACCTCAGATCCAGAATGCCATTCCTATGCCATTCTTTGGAACTACAGCATGGGCAGCACCTTTCTTAGGATTAATAGGAGCAGCAATAATGTTTGGTGGTGGATTAACATGGATAACTTACAGATCTAAAAAAGCAATGGCAGCAGGAGAAGGATATGGTAATCATCCAAATGAAAATATTAAAGATATGGATCAATCAAAACTTCCAAGTTTTGGTGCAGCAATATTGCCTATAATTATAGTACTTGGATTAAACTTTGTATTAGGTAAATTCTATTTTGGCAATTATGATGGTGCTTATCTTGAGCAATATGGGACTAGTATAGATAAAGTAAAGGGAATTTGGAGTTTAATAATAGCATTAGCAGTGTCCATAGTAATAGCAATAATATTCTTTAAGAAAAATTTAGCAGATGTAAAGGATACAGTAAATAAAGGTGCAATAGGTTCATTATTAGCAATAATAAACACATCATCAGAGGTTGGATATGGTAATGTTATAAAGACATTGGGAGCATTTGCATTGGTTAAATCAGCTATATTAGCCATACCAGGAACACCTCTTATCTCATTGGCAGCATCAACTAGTATTCTTGCTGGTATAACAGGTTCAGCATCTGGAGGTATGAGTATAGCATTGGGTGCATTAGGAGACATATATATACAAAAGGCAGCAGAACTAGGTATAAGTCCCCAAGCATTCCATAGGATAGCTGCTATGGCATGTGGTGGATTGGATACATTACCACATAATGGTGCAGTAATCACATTATTAGGCATTACTGGACTTACTCATAAGGAATCTTATGCTGACTTAGGTATGTGTACTGTTGTTATACCTCTT
>NZ_JHVL01000029.1 GCF_000620125.1 Clostridiisalibacter paucivorans DSM 22131
CTAAATATAACATAAAGAGCACCTCGTAGAGAAATATTTTAGATTGTGAGCCCACTCTACTAATAAGCGTTACCACCTTGTTGTATATTCGGAGAGAAGCTAAAAAGCAACCAACATCCAACTCATTCGTAAACTGCTTATTAGAGAGAGGTATCAGTCTTTCAAGTACGAGTTCAAAGACTCAAGGAGAGATCGATAATCCTCTCAATCTAATAATACAATTATCTCTGATTTTGAGAGATAAATAAAGAAGGTTTTATAGGTTTCCCTATTTGATAACCTAAATATATTATACAAGGAGATTGTTATGAGAAAGCAAAATAGAAATAATGAAGTTGTTAGACCAATAAGCCCTCCAATACCACCTAGACCAATGAGGCCTACTACACCAGTTCCTTATTATCCCTATGTACCAGATACTCCAATGGCACCGACTCCTGATCTTGAGGTAGAACCTGGTCCACCAGTGATGAAGGGCACAGAGTATCTACAAGGATATTTAAATTCTATAAAAGGTAGATTTGTTAGAATAGACTTTCTTATAGGAACTAATACATTTGTAGATAAAGAAGGTACTTTAGTAGATGTAGGTATTGATCATGTGGTTTTAAGAGAAGCAGAAACCGATGATTTATTAGTTTGTGATTTATATTCTATAAAATTTGTCAAGGTATATTATTAGAAATTAGGGCAATTCTAACAAAAGAATTGCCCTAATTAACATTTTAGTATGATATACAATTGGAAGTGATATTATATACATATAAAATATTAAAAAAATTTAAAAACTAACTTGTTTGAAATCATTTACATATGTTATGCTATTTAGTAAGCAAAATAGAAAAATATTGAAGATTACATGTAGGAGGAAAATGGTATGCATAAAAAACTATTTATTCCGGGACCTGTGGAGGTAAAGGAAGATGTGCTAGCAAAGATGTCTAGACATATGATAGGTCATAGAACTAATGAGGCCTCTGAGCTTCAAAAGAATATAACAAAAAAGATGCAGAAGCTTTTTTATACAAATAATAGTATATTGTTATCCACTTCATCGGGCAGTGGTCTGATGGAAGGGGCTATTATGTCCTGTACGAAGAAGAGGGCAGCGGTGTTTTCTATAGGAGCTTTTGGAGAAAGATGGTATGAGATGGCTATTAATAATGGGGTAGAAGCAGATATCTTTAAATCCCAATGGGGAAAGCCTACTGACCCTGATGAAGTAGACAAAGTTTTATCTTCTGGAAAATATGACTTGATTACAATTACTCACAATGAGACATCTACTGGAGTTATGAATCCTATTGAAGAGATAGGACATGTATTATCAAAATATCCTGAAGTTGTATTTTGTGTAGATACAGTCAGTTCGGCAGGAGGAGTAAAGATTGAAGTTGATAAATTAGGTATAGATATATGTATAACTTCATCTCAAAAGGCATTGGGACTACCCCCAGGCATGGCCATTTGTACATTTTCTGAAAAGGCCAGAAAAAGGGCTGAAGGGGTAAAAAACAGGGGATATTATTTTGATTTATTGAGGCTGTATAAATATATACAAAAAAAGGATCATCAATATCCGTCGACTCCATCAATATCCCATATGTATGCTTTAGACTATCAATTAGATAAAATACTTGAAGAGGGATTGGAAAATAGATTTGATAGACATAGTACTATGGCAAATAAAGTGAGAGAATGGGCAAAGGATAGATTTCAATTATTTGCAGATGAAAAATATGCATCTAATACATTGACTACTGTAAAGAATACAAAGGATATAGATGTATCAGATTTGAATAAGAAATTAGGAAAAAAGGGGTTTATGATTTCCAATGGATATGGAACGCTTAAAGAAAAGACATTCAGGATAGCCCATATGGCAGATACTAACTTAAACGATATAGTAGAATTACTTGAAACAATGGAAGATATATTAAAACTATAAGACAATGGGGGTATATAAATTGGCATTTATAAAAGCTTTTAAAGGTATAAGACCAAATACTGAAGTAGTAGAAAAAGTATCTTGCTTGCCTTATGATGTAATGAATAGGGAAGAGGCTAAAGATATGGCTAAAGATAATCCATATTCTTTTCTCCATGTGGTGAGATCAGAAATAGATTTTAATGATGATGTAAGTCAATATGATGATAGGGTCTATAAACGAGCAAGGGAAAATTTAGATAAGATGATACAAAAAGGTATTTTGGAACAAGAAAGCACTGAAAGCATATACATATATAGACAGATAATGAAAGATAAAGTTCAAACTGGTATAGTGGGATGTACTTCTATAGATGATTATATGAACGATATCATAAGAAAGCATGAATTTACTAGACCAGAGAAAGAGGAAGATAGAATAAAAAATTTCGATTACTGTAATGCAAATACGGCACCTATATTTTTAACTTATAGAAAGAATGACCATATAAACAATATAGTAAATAATTGGATAGATGCCCATAATCCAATATTTGATTTTACTACAGAAGATGGTATAACCCATATGGTATGGAATATTTATAGGGAAGAGGTTATAAAGGATATAATAGATATATTTAAAGGCATAAACTATTTGTATATAGCAGATGGACATCATAGATCGGCTTCAGCAGTAAAAGTAGGATTAAAAAGAAGAGAACAAAATAAAGATTTTACAGGTGAAGAAGAGTTTAATTATTTTCTTTCAGTTTTATTTCCAGATGAGGATTTATATATTATGGATTATAATAGGGTAGTAAAAGATCTAAATGGAAATACAGAAAAAGAGTTTTTAAATAAGATAGCTAAAAATTTTATAATAGAAGAAGTGAAAGGAAATGATCCCTATAAACCAACAGAGAAACATACATTTGGAATGTATTTGACAGGAAAATGGTATAAAATTATTGCAAAAGAAGGTATATTTGATAAAAATCATCCTGTAGAAAGATTAGATGTATCTATATTACAGAAAAACATATTAAATCCAATATTAGGCATAGATGACCCAAGAACTAATAAGAGGATAGATTTTATTGGAGGAATAAGAGGGATGGGAGAATTAGAAAAGAGAGTTAATACTGATATGAAGGTAGCATTTTCCGTCTATCCAACTACTGTTGAAGATCTAATAGACATTGCTGATGAAGGGATGATAATGCCACCAAAATCAACATGGTTTGAGCCTAAACTTAGAAGTGGTTTATTTGTTCATAGGTTGTAAATAAGTTATTAGCTGATGATACAAATATTCTTTTGATTTGTATCTTGGTTAAGACAATAGGTTTATCAATAATTTGAAGGAAATTTACATTTCCTTCTTTTTATATTATGTTTTTTAGGGTATCATATTATAGTAGAGTTTTTTAGAGATAAAAGATATATTTGAAGGAAAAGAGTGATAAATATGAGTAATGTAGAGATATATTATGGTAAGATATTTAAAATGTTGCTTAGACTTATAAATCCATTTAAAAAGAAGATAATAAAGACAGAATGTAATGTCCATAGATTTATTAATTACCAATCAATCAAGATATTGAATAAGTATCAATATGAAAGACCCTTTGAAATATTTAATTATTACATGGAAGATTTAAACAGAGGGGTGGTTTGGGCAGATCAAGACTTTAAGAGTATAGGACATTTTTATAATCCACAAAAGAATAAAGGGCTATATGGCCATTTAAATGCATTGGCATTATCTAAAGATTATTATAAAAAGGCATTAGTAAATTGGGAAAAAGATAATATAGAAAATGCAATGTTTTATTTAGGAGCAGCCGTACATTTAATTCAAGATGTAACTATTCCTCAGCATGTAAATATAAGATTATTAGACAGTCATAGGCAATATGAAAATTTTGTAAAATTGACATATGATGTGGTTAAAGAGTTTAGGAGTGTACAGTCTCCTATATTGTTTAACAGTATTGATAAATATATAAACTTTAATGCAAAGGTGGCACTGAGAGTATATAAACAGTATAAGGATATAGATAAGACTATAGTTAAGTTCTACAAGATAACCCAATGTGCCTTGCCATTGGCTCAAAGAACCACAGCTGGTGTATTGCTAATGTTTTTAAGGGAAGTTGGGGTTATAGAAAATAAGATAAAAAACTAAAATTTTGAAAGGAAGTATATATATGGATCGTAAAGATATATCTGAAAAGTATAAATGGGATTTGAGTTTTTTATATAAAGATAATCAACAGTGGGAAAGGGACTTTGAAAGGGTTAAATCATTGACCAATCAGATAAAACAATATAAAAATAAATTGGGAAATGATAGTGAAACTTTATTGGAAGTACTGAATTTACAATTTACTATTTTAAGAAATATAGGCAATTTATATTGTTTTGCAAAGATGAAAAAAGATGAAGACAATAATAATAGCATGTATCAGGGACTAACCGATAGAGCTGAGATGCTTATGACGGAGGTAGATATGGCATTGTCTTTTATAGTACCAGAAATATTAAATATATCTAAGGATACTATGGAAGACTATCTTAATTTAGATCAATTTAGTATATATAGACATTATTTAGAACAGGTTATGAAGAAAAAACCACATATACTAAGTGCTTCTGAGGAGTCATTATTGGCTAGAACAGGAGAGATAGCCAATGGTCCCCAGAATATATACACTATGCTAAACAATGCAGATATTAAATTTCCCAAAGTTATAGATGAAGAAGGCAATGAAGTTGAGATAACCCATGGAAGATTTATTCCCCTTATGGAAAGTAAAGACAGAAGAGTAAGAAAAGATACATTTAAAGGATTATATGATGTCTATTCTCAATTTAAACATACTATAGCATCTACACTATCTACCGAGGTAAAGAAAAATGTATTTTATTCAAGGGCAAGAAAATATAATTCATCATTAGAGGCTGCACTTTTTCAAAATGATATTCCTGTGAAGGTTTATGAAAATCTAATAGAAACTATAAGCAGTAATTTAGATCCTATGCATAAGTATGTATCATTGAGAAAGGAGATATTGGGATATGAAGAACTGCATATGTATGATTTATATACACCAATAGTTGAAGGAATAGATTTAAAAATAGATTATGAGGAAGCTAAAGATACTGTGGTGGAAGCGTTGAAACCTCTAGGAGAGGATTATATAAATGTAGTGAAAAAGGCCTTTGATTCCAGATGGATAGATGTATATGAAAATAAAGGTAAAAGGAGTGGCGCATATTCATGGGGTACATATGATTCACCACCATATATACTTTTGAATTATCATAAGACCCTTGACAATATGTTCACTATAGCCCATGAAATGGGTCATTCTATGCATAGTTATCTTTCAAATAAAAACCAACCTTATATATATTCTGGATATAGTATATTTGTAGCTGAAGTGGCCTCTACAGTAAATGAAACACTATTAACTGACTATTTGTTAAAAAATACAGATGATATACAGATTAAAAAATATATATTAAATCATTATCTAGAACAATTTAGGGCTACTGTATATAGACAGACTATGTTTGCTGAATTTGAGAAAATAATCCATGAGAAAGTAGAGCAAGGAGAACCTCTTACAGCAGATAATTTATCAAATATATATAAGGACTTAAATATTAAATATTATGGTAAAGATATATTTATAGATGAAGAAATATCTGTAGAATGGGCAAGAATCCCTCATTTTTATTATAATTTTTATGTGTATCAATATGCTACTGGTTTTTCTGCAGCTATAGCGTTATCCCAAGGAATAATTAATGGAGATAAAGAGTCTAGAGATGCCTATATAGAGTTTTTATCCAGTGGAAGCTCAGATTACCCTATTAATGTTTTAAAAAAGGCTGGAGTAGACATGACTAAGAAGACTCCAATTGAAGAATGTGTTAGACTTTTTAATAATTCAGTAGATGAAATGAAAAATATGATGTTAACAAAATAATTTCTAATCTATATATATAAAAATGGGTATTTTTATTTGTTGAATATTTATATAATAAAATATAAAATTAAGGGTAGGGATTCTGGAATAAAACTAGCTAACCAATAAATAGAACAGGGTGGTTGTATGTGGCAAGAGATTAGAGAAATAAAAAAGATGGCATCAGACATTGAACTTTATGGATATAGGAATGATACAGAAGAATTACTCAAATTATTAGATTCTATTATAGATATGTCTAAGAGATTAAAAAAAGAAATAAATATAGATATGGGAACCGTGGAAGAACGTGTAGAAGATATATGCTATAAAGGGGATTTTAACTATATAACTGAAATCCCTTTTATATATAAACCTATAACAAAACAGGATTATTACGACGGAGACTATTTACATTTTTTTGGAAAGAATAGAACTGAAGAACTTAATAGGGCAGGGGTCTTAGATGTACATAATAGATTTTGGACAGCTAATAACGTGGAAAATGGAAATATTTTTGGCTCTATTCCTGTTGAACTTATATCTAATGACAATAAAAAAATATTACTGGAATCAGGATGGAAAGAAGTTAATGTGCATATTTATGATGTGAATAATGATTTACCTATAGAAGAAATAAATGAAATGGCCTATAAGGAGTTCGACTATTATTTAGTAATAACAGAACAAAAGGATGACCAGGCACTTATATTAGAGTATAAAATATAATATTTTTAATCCACCTCAGACTTAAAGTCCGAGGTGGATATTTGATATCTTTTTTATAAAAATTTATCTTTGATATCACTCCAGAAATTTCTTTTACCTATGGTCAAAAGGTTTATTCTCATATCAGATACCTTAAAGGACATTTCTACTATATTATCAAATCTATATTGTTTACCATCTACTACTATTAAAATAGAGTTTTCATCCCTATATTCTGGATTAATCTTTATATACATATTTGCGGGAATAATAGCGCTGGACGTCAATGATCTATAGACCTTGGAATTGATCGGTGCCAATGGCGTAAGTTGTAATACATTTAAATTGGGATAGACTACACTACCTCCAGCAGAGAGATTGTACCCTGTGCTTCCCATTGGTGTAGATATTATAATACCATCTCCACTAAATCTTTCGAGATAGGTATCATTTATAGATATGTTTAAATGAATAGTTTTTGATTCTATGCCTTTGACCACTATTTCGTTAATACCTAAAAGTTCTATGCAACTGGTACGGGTACAAACTATACCCTCAACTAAATAAAGTTTTTCTATAGAGTATTTACCTTCAGATAATTTATCTATAAAATTATCCAGATTATCTGGAGATATTTCTTGAAAAAAGCCTAAATGTCCAGTATTTATACCTATAAAAGGTACTTCAGAGAAGTTAAATCTATGTATTGCTCTTAAAAAAGCACCATCTCCTCCTATACATATATTTAAAAAGGCATCTTCATCAAAATAATCTGTTGTTTTAAACCCTTTATTTAAGAGTTTTTCTCTTAGTCGTTTAGCCGTTTTTCTAGAATCATCGTTTTGATTATGAATAATATTGATTGTATTAGATTTTTCCATATTAAAAGTATCACCCCTGTGATGATAATAATTGTTTAAATGAAAGTATAACATTTTTTATTTTAAAAGACAAAATGTAAAACTCAAGTTTATTATAGCATATTAACCAGCATTATAACATACTATTTACTAATATTATATACAAAACTTATATTATTGGGAGGATAAAGTTGAATAATTTAAAAGAAAACGAAAGTTTAATATTATACAAAGTTGAAAAAGAAGAGATTTTACTAAGGGAATTATTAAAGGATGAACTTGAATTTTCTGGGAGACTTTTTAAGAGATTATTAAAGAATAAATTAATTTTAGTAAATAATAAATTTCCAAAAAGCAATGAAAAAATATTCAAAGGGGATTTAATAAAGATATTTCTTGAGGATGAAAAGGAAGATATAGTTCCACAAGATATAAAAATAGATATAATTTACGAGGATTATGATATATTAGTAATAAATAAAGTACCGGGCATAGTTGTACATCCTACTAAGAGCCATGACAATGGAACTATAGCAAATGGTGTAGCCAACTATTTTAAGAAGAAAGGTATACAGAAAAAGGTTAGATTTGTAAATAGACTAGATATGGATACATCGGGTATATTAGTAATTGCCAAAAATTCCTTTGGACATCAGCAGATGGCTTATCAAATGTCAAATAATATAATTAGCAAAAAGTATATTACAATAGTGGAAGGGGTCATTGAAAATGATGAGGGAATTATAGATGCTAATATAGGGAAAGATGATAAGAATTCTATACTTAATATTGTAAGAAAAGATGGAAAAAAGGCCATAACAAAATATAAGGTTATAGATAGATTTAAAAATGCAACAGCTGTTGAGGTAGAGTTACTAACGGGAAAAACTCATCAAATCAGGGTGCATTTTAAACATATAGGACATCCCATAGTGGGAGATAGTTTATACAATAAAAAGAGTCCCCTCATAGGAAGGCAAGCACTTCATAGCTGGAAGCTGTCATTTGATATTCCTAGAAAGAAAGAAAAGGCTATGGTTATTGCCCAATTGCCAGAGGATATAAATAGATTAATAAACAAGTTATAAATAAAGGAATGTCTAGTCTGATAGATGACTTTTTATTTTAATATAACATATAAATTACATAATACTAGAGTTAAATGTAGAAAGGACATGGTTATGAAAAAAATAACTGCTATTCTTTTTGATTTTTATAGCATTGTGTTCGCTAAAGAATACTAACATTACCTCTGAAGTTGAAATAGTTGAGAACTATTGATAATATTTATGTAGAATAGATAAGGACTTGCTATAATCATATCAAGAGGTGGTAGAATTGGAATGGAAAAAAGCACTAAAGGAATCGGTTGATTATATTGAAAAGCACCTGCTTTCAGATTGTACCATGGAGAAAGTAGCAGAACACGTTCATATTTCTCCTTTTTACTTTCAGAAGGCATTTAAGATGATAACAGGTTATACCATAGGAGAATATGTAAGAAATCGGCGTCTGTATCTGGCGGCACTTGATCTAATCAAAACAGAAAAAAAGGTAATTGAGTTAGCTTACCGCTATGGATATGATACTCCAGAAAGCTTTACTAAGGCATTTGGTCGCTTTCACGGACTATCCCCAATGCAGATGAAGAAGCAACCCTATAAAATCAAACCATTTCTTCCTCTGAAAATAAGTATATCTGTAAAAGGCGGAAATCAGATGGAATATAGAATTGAGTCAATGGAGGCTTTTGAGGTAACTGGAATTGGACGTATGTTTTCCTATGAGGAAGCCTTTGACAAGATTCCATTGTTTTGGAATACATGGAAAAGCCAATATAATTGTACGGAAGAAGTAGATCTATCTGGAGACAATATAGGGAAATATGGAATAAGCATTGATGAAGGATTTAATGGCAAGTATTTCTGCTATCTAATTGCAGGGGACTATAAAGGTAAAGGAAATCTAATTCAAGAAAGTCGCCTTAAGGTAGTTATGATTCCAGCCCTTACTTGGGCAAAATTTCGTTGTATAGGTCCAATACCAGAGGCTTTACAAGCACTAAATACCAGAATTTTTAATGAGTGGTTTCCAAAAAATGTGGATTATGAAATTGCTTCAGAATACAACATAGAGCTTTATGAAGAAGGAAACATTAACAATTCAAACTACCGGAGTGAAATTTGGATTCCAGTAAAGAAGCGAGTTGAAAAGTAAGACAAATAAAAGCTGAAAATGACAGGATAAAATATGTTTTGTGCTATAGAATAAACCTACAAAAAAGAAAGGAATGATTCTATGGAAACACAATATGTATCTTATCTTAAATTAGAAGGAAGTTATGAAGAAATTGGAAGGCAGATGGCAAAAAAGACAAGAGAGCGAACTGCAGCCTTGCCGCCACCACAGTATTTTACCGAGCGTGAATTAGGAGAAGCTATTGAGCTTTATAAAACCTATTGTCCGGGTCTTATGAAAGAACTGGAAGGGTATGCAAATGCATGTAATATGACATTAAGTGATATTGCTTACACTTGGATGACATACCTGACCCCCCACTGTTCTGGCCTAATTGTAGAAGGAAGTCTTATGAAGGATGGACATACCAGACTTATAAGAAATTATGAGTTTAGTATAGCAGATGAGGATCTTATGCTATGCGAGACAAGGCCAGAAGGAAAGTATGCACACATTGGAGGAAGCCTTGCACTCTTTGGAAGGACAGAAGGTATTAATGAGTGCGGTCTTGCCGTATCCATGTCTTCTTGTGGATTTCCAGTGAGCAATTTAGAAGGTATGCGTCCTCCGAAGATAAAAGGACTCCAGTTCTGGGCTGTAATAAGGAGCCTACTTGAAAATTGCAAGGACGTGGAGGAGGCCATGGAGCTAGTGCAAAAGATGCCCATTGCTTACAATATCAATCTCTATATAGCAGATTCTAAGGGGAATGGAAGTATTGTCGAGACTATGGATGGGGAGTTTTCCTTTCAACAGATTTCATCTAAGAGTGAGAAAAAGTATCTATGCGGAACTAACCATATTGTCATTCCGACCTTCCAGAAATTCGAACCCTTTGCAATGAGAAATTCTATGGTTCGTTTGCAGACACTAGAGCACTTTATGGAAGGCAGGAAAAATCTAGAGGAAGATGAAGTAAAAAAGCTTTTCTTGACTAAGTATCCGGAGGGCATGAGTGCATATTATTATGATGACTGGTTTGGAACTATTAAATCCGTGGTCATGGATACGGCCAATCGTTCATTCCAGATTTGCTGGTTTGGACAAAAGGAAAATGGATGGGAAGAATATCGGATAGGAACAACGTTTAAGGAGAAGACCCTTGAAAAGAGATGTGAAAGGGAACAGGGTGATGCAACATTTTTTGAAAAAGTCTATCTATAAAGTAGTGGGATATAATAACCTATAAACCTTTAATTTGAGCTATTTTGAAGACTAAAGAATATAGAGTAAAAGTTTACCCAATGGATCCCTGTATCCCTTGGGTATTTTTTGTGTTTGTTTACAGCCTAATATTTGATTTTATTTGAAATTGGCGTTCCTCCTTTTCTTCATATATTTACGAAGTGACATAGATAAAGTGTGTCTTATTCCAAGGGGACTGTAATACCCTCAAGAAATACAAATGACTATACAAAATATACTGCTTTTATCAATACAAATACATGTGAATACTGCAGATTGTAAAAGCAAGCTTATTTGATAATCCTAAATCGTTAGACCAACCTTTAAGTCTTGGTAAGCTAGCACATCCAATGTTTTTTGATGAGTTGACAGAACTATAACCAAGAGGATGATTCTATCATTTTCTATTATTAACATTTTTCAAGATTTTCTCAAGCTTCTCCACATTTACAATTCTATCATTACATTTTTTACTATCTAAACATATATCAAAGCCTATTGATCTATATCTACCTTTAGATGTCCTACATATAGATGAAACAAAGGCTACTTCATTGTTGCTACCTACATGATTGCAAAGGGAACATATATGAGTACTGGTAGAAGAACTATAATTTGGAATTTTACATGTCATACCTATAAGATTACCATTCATATTGTAAGCTATAAATAATTTTTTAATCGATTCATCAATCCAACCTAAATACACGTTCTTTGAATTTTGTGCATTTAGATTTGGTAGCTTTAATTTCTTTTCTTTTTTAAACAATTTATTAATTTGTGCATTTGTAATGATTGGCATACCATATACATATTTATTTAGCTCAGCTAAATATTTATCAATGTAAAGTGGTTCATTTATTTTACTAATATCAAGTATATTTTTTTCTTCCTCAGATAAATTTGGAAAAATACGTAATATTTTATCCTGTATATACTCTTTATTTGCTTTAATAATATTAATATCTATGCAATTTCTAAAAGTATTATTTAAATCATATAAACATTTTTTTATATGATTATACTCCTGTTTTTTTATAAAAGTTTTCATAAAGTTTAGCACCTCTTTTCTAATTTATATCATCTTTACTATTCATGTAAGTAAATAAGGTCTTACTTTCAAATTTATTTTACTATTACCTTACTAACAAAAAAATGATTATTATTACTCCAAATGAAAGTAACAATAATCATCCTAATTTAAATCATACTATATATTCATAACTTTTAATTCCGAAACTTGTTTTAAATTAGAAATGATGACCTTCACTTGATTGACACAATGAAATCATAACATGATTTAAAACAAGCATTCAATCTAATAAATAATTCTGTAATAATTATGAGTATTACAGACGTTTTTCTTGACTTATTATTCTTCTTATACTCTTTTCTGATAGGTAATACTCTTGAGCTAATTTATCAACAGTAGTACCTTCAATATATTTTATATAAATCTCATTATTTCTTATCTTGAGACTATTTTTTATACCACTATTTTCTCCCCACGCCTTATGGTTTTCTTTTTTTCTGGGTACATAAAGATATTTTCCATCTACATATTCCTGTATTATTTTAACAATTTTCTCTGGTAACACATCTTGTGCTTTTGCATATTTCATTTCCTTACTCCTCCACTTTTATCATAGTATTAAAGCAAAGAATACTAAAAAGCTATGTGTTACAGAGCCTAAAACTTGCACGCAATTTCAGCTAACTTAACAGCTTAGGCTCCAAACAAAGCATAGCTGGCTTTGTGGTAGTCTTTGCAAGGAGCAAGCTGATTTAGAATTGAATGTATCGATGACCTTCATAAAAACACCCCCCATACATGATGATTATTATATCATAATTAACATTAAATATATGCATAAGTATATAATGTTACTAACTAGAAAGAAGTATAGAGATAACTTTGACAAAGGTATACAGAAGAATAAAATAGAAAAACTTATTTTTGAAAAAACAAGATTCATATTAGAAAAGAGGACAGTTAAAGTTCTTACATAAAACTTAACTGTCCTCTTTTCATGGTTTCTTTAATTAATTATTGTACATCATACATACCGTGACTTTGCATATAATTAAATATTTTTTCACCATGCTCTTGTTCTTCTTTTTGAATATGATTTAACACTTTTCTAATATTAGTATCTGTGAATTCAAATATTGCTGTATTATAGGTAGAAGAAATATATTTTTCTGTAGCAAGAAGATCGGTACATAAATCAGCATCACTTTGATCTTTCATTCCGCTTTGGCTCATGGACTGATTTTGTTGATTTTGCATACCTTGTTGCTGTTGTTGGTTGACATTTGGAATTTGACCATCCATAATTTGATTGATGGTATTAAGATGTTCTTGCTCTTGATTACCAAGTTGAGTAAAAATTTGTTTTAGTTGAGGATCTTTAGCTTGGTTTGCATAATTACTATACTTTTTTATACACAATTCTTCATGACTCTTTTGATCTTCCAATAAGTATCTTTCTTTTTGAGTTAAATACATTTTGAAACACCTCCAATTTTAGAATGTGTAAAAAAAGTGGTATTATACTAAAAATCAACAAAAATATAACTAATTTGATTCTTTACTTATAACCCTGTCTCTTAGACGAGATGAAAAGAATATAAAATATGATGGATTATGCAAAGTATATGATGATAAAAAAAGACATACCTTGAATCAAGGTATGTCTTTTAATCATACAGAACTTATGGTGGAGATAAGGGGACTTGAACCCCTGACCTCCTGACTGCCAGTCAGGCGCGATCCCAACTTCGCCATATCCCCATTTTTATCATAAGTATATTATACTTACAATTTATTGTTTTGTAAACCCCATTTATGTATTATTCATCCTCATCATCTAATGCAGATAATACTTGAGCCATCTTAGCCATATCTTTAATTTTGCTTATACTTTTGGTGTCTTCTCCAACAATAAGAGGCGCAAATTTTTCTATCATATCTTCTAGTGCTAACTCTTTTTTACCATCTTGTAAAGTTTTAATCCCTTCAATTAATCCTTTATATTTGTCTATATTAAATGCAATCTCTATTATTGGATATATACTCTTTATATTACTCTGTGGAAAATCTTCATCAAGGATATCTATTATTTTTTCAATTCTTTTATTTTTAGATAAAGTAGTATTAATTTTTATGGGGTTATTATCTTTTTTTACTTTAACTATTTCCATTAGATTGATTGATTTGTCAATTGTATCATAGATAGGTATAAATACTTCCATCAAATTGACCATGGGTTCAGGAAGATAAGGTCCTATTCTTCTTACTGTATGTAGTTTATGGTGTAAATCATTGATGCTATTTATGCCAAGTTTGCTTTGAATAGATTGAAAAGCTGGAAAAATATCTTTTTTAAGTAGAGGAATTGAGATAATAACTAATGGTAATAGTGGGAAAGGAGGGGTCTTGGTTTTTAAATTTGAAACAGGTTTATTATTTTGTAAAGGTACTAATTCATTCATTATACTACCTCCTTTTAAAGGCGATTTATATACAATGCTTACATTTCATATTATGCTAAAAGATAAAATGTGTTACATAAAATTTTTAATATACTAATTATGTTTTAATCAATATCACTACTTTAATAGCATTTATCCTAAAGAGTAATATACTTTAAATATGTAACATATGTATTAATAGTTAGTATATTAAACTAAAAAATAAGGGAGGAATTGTCTTTGAGAAGAAGGAGAAGAGATATGGATAAAAACGTAAATAATCACAAGAATGCAAATGTTGAAAATGATAAAAAGAACATACCTGATATGGAGAAGGTAATAGAAAAATTTAAAGAAACTGCAAATCCTAATGAAGAACAGATGGGAAAACTTAAAGATATGGCAGATAAATATTCTGGAAAATCAGAAGATGAATTATTTATTGAGATAATAAATCTCAATAAAAAATTATCAGAAGGAGAAAATAAAGAAGAATTTATGAAGAAAATAAAAAAATTACAAAGAATAAGGCCTTTATTAAATGATGATCAGAAAAAAAAGCTAGATAAAATTTTAAAAGTTATAAAAGAATCATGATTCTTTTGTAATTTATTATATTATGCTAAAATAGAGATTAAAGAAACTAAAGATGAGAGGAGTGTTCTGTCATTTTTAAGGATAGGGACATAATAAATAAGTTTACAGATATTATGTCAGAAGGGATAATATTTATAGATAGGGAAGGTAAGATACAATTATATAATCAAAAATCTAAGGAAATTTTTGGGATAATATATAATGAGGGTAGAGGTCATAAAAGGGGAAGGATAGAAGATGGAGATATAGTTATTATAGCAAATAATAACTTAGGTAAAGATGATGGAAAACTAACGACAGATGATTTGAAGATTATAGGAATAGACAATGAAGATATAGATATAGGAGATGCTGTTATAGGGATAGGGGTTTATGGGAGCGGACATGTAGATTCTATGGTTAAATATATGAAGGGGCAAAAAAAGGGTAATAATATGTATTTAAACTATAGAATTTCAGACAAAAACATTGAAGTTGTAATAGATTTTAGAAATAAAATTATAGATATTATTTTAAATGGAGAACACTTTTTAATGGAATATATAAATGCCATAGGACATATGTTATTGTTAGATAGTAAATGTGATAAAGTTAAATTTTACCAAGCCAAAGGATATACGATAAGAAAGGAAAGCATAAAGGATATATTGACTGGAAAGGAATATATGGCAAAGGGGAAAAACTCAGATATATTGGATGTGATAGGCAATGATATATTTGAAGTTCATGGATATATAGAAGCTATGAGAGAATTCTATGAAGTAGCTAGAGGTAAGGAATTATCCTATAAAGATAAATTTATAGAGATAAATGGTAGACCTACATTATGTTCATTGGTACCTATAGATAGAGACAATATAAGGATTGGGGCATTATTAAAGGTCAAAGATATATCAGAGCTAAAAAGAATAACAAAGGAAAGAGATGAAGCATTGATAAAGCTTCAAAATATAGAAAAAAGGTTAGAAGAAAATGATTATAGCATGTTTTTTCCAAATGTAATCGGTGACAGCATCATAATGCAAAGATTAAAAGAATTAGCCTATAGAGCATCTAAGACTAACTCTACACTGCTGATTTTAGGAGAGAGTGGAACGGGAAAGAGTTTATTGGCTAAAGAAATTCATGATGCTAGTTACAATAAAGATATGCCATTTATCCATGTAAACTGTGGATCAATACCAGAAAATCTTATAGAAAGTGAGTTATTTGGATATGAAGGGGGGGCATTTACTGGGGCAAAATCTACTGGTAAAATAGGATTTTTTGAAATGGCTCAGGGAGGAACTATATTTTTAGATGAAGTAGGCGAGTTGTCATTGGCTATGCAAGTAAAATTGTTACAGTTTTTACAAGATAAGAGTTTTTATAGAGTTGGTGGAAATAAAAAGGTAAATGTAGATGTTAGAATAATGGCAGCTACAAATAAAAATCTAGAAAATGAAGTTATTGAAGGAAAGTTTAGAGAAGATTTGTTTTATAGAGTGAATGTTTTTCCTATATATATTGCTCCATTGAGGGAACATAAACAGGATATTTATCAATTAGTTTGTCATCTATTACCCAAGATATGTATAAAAATAGGCTGTGAAGAAAAAAGAATATCATCTGAAGCTATAAATAAGCTAGTTGAATATGATTGGCCAGGAAATATAAGAGAGTTAGAAAATGTATTAGAGAGATCAGTTAACTTCTCTGAGTCAAATATAATATTGTCAGATCATATAAAAATATTGAATAAAAGATATAATAAAAATATTGAAAAACATATATCCACAATGAAAGATATAGTTATGGATGCTGAAAAAAATGCATTAATAAATGCATTAAATGCAACTAATGGAAATAAGAAAAAGGCTATGAGAATGTTGGGGATGGGAAAAACGAGTTTCTATGATAAATTAAAAAAATACAAAATATGATATCCGCATATACGGAAAAATTCCTTTAAAAAGGAAAAATGCAAAAAGTCAGTTCAATAGTAGAGTATCAAGTATAATATTAAAATACAAACTATAAATAAGTTCGCTAAAACGGAAAATATTTAGTTTGTTATGAAAGTTTTAATATGGAAATACTGGCATGATAAAAATACATGTCAGTATTTTTATGTAGTATAGATAAGATTGAATAAATTTATAAAATTATTAATATTGGCATGTGAATTGCACAATATAGTGATACAGAAAACTATTGAAAAGGGTGATTACATGTCATATATTAATAATGGAAATAATCTAGTATTTGGAGGATGTGATACGGTAGCGTTAGCTAAAAAATATGGTACTCCACTATATGTGGTAGATGAAAATTACATAGTGGAGAGATGTGAGGAAATTAAAGAAAGTTTTTTATATAAATATAAAAATACTAATGCTGTTTTTGCCAGCAAGGCATTTTTGCCATTAGCTATGTGTAAATTGATAGCAAAACAGGGTATAGGATTAGATGTGGTGTCTGGTGGGGAGCTTTATACAGCTATAAAGGCAAATTTTCCATTGGAAAAAATAATATTTCATGGAAATAATAAGACTGAAGATGAGCTCTATATGGCAATAAAACATGATGTAGGTAGAATTATAGTAGATAATGAATATGAATTGGAATTAATAGATAGTATTTCTAAAAGGTTAGATAAAAGAGTAAAGATACTGTTTAGGGTTACTCCTGGGGTAAATAGTCATACACATGAGTATATAACTACAGGGCAAAAGGATTCTAAATTTGGAATATCATTGTCGGATGATATTATATTTGAGACTATTAGAAAGACTAAGGTATTAGAAAAAGTAGACTTGATGGGATTTCATTTTCATGTAGGTTCACAATTATTGGATAATGAATCTCATTTAAAGGCACTAGATATTGTAACAGAACTTATGTATCAGTCGCTAAAAAGACTTGATTTTGTTACTAGAGAGTTAAATTTAGGTGGAGGATTTGGTATCAAATATGCTTTTGGGGAAGACAGAAAACCTGTTAGTTATTTTGTAGATGCTATGATGGATAAATTATACGAGAATTGTAAGAAAATGAATATAGAAGTACCAAGTACTGCAATAGAGCCAGGAAGATGGCTAGTTGGAGAGGCTGGAATAACTCTTTATAAGATAGGTGCAATAAAGAGTATACCAGAAATAAGGACTTATGCCTCTGTGGATGGAGGTATGACTGACAATTTAAGGCCTGCTTTGTATGGGGCGAAATATGAGGCTGTTATTGCCAATAAAGTCAATGAAAAAAAAGTAAAGAAAGTGACTGTAGCTGGCAAATGTTGTGAATCGGGAGATATATTAATAAAAGATTTAGAAGTGCCAGAAATAGAATCAGGAGATATATTGGCAGTATTTAGTACTGGGGCCTATAATTATTCTATGGCCAATAATTACAATAAAATAACAAAGCCAGCTGTAGTTATGGTAAATAAGGGGAGGGACAGGCTAATAGTTAAAAGGGAGACATATGAAGATTTGTTGAGAAATGAGCTATATTAATAGGGGGTGATAAATATTATTTTCAAGAACAAAATAAAAGGAGGAATTAAACAATGATTAATGTTATATGGTTATTGATGATTGTAGTTGGGGTCGTTGTTGGGGCTATAAATGGAAACCTTGAAGCCGTTACTCAAGCTGCAATGGATTCTGCAAATCTAGGTGTTGAGTTGTCTTTAGGATTAATAGGAATAATGGCATTATGGCTTGGAATAATGAAGATTGCAGAAGATAGTGGTATGATCCAAGGATTAGCTAAATTATTAAAACCTATTATGGTTAGACTTTTTCCAGATGTACCCCCAGATCATCCTGCTATGGGAGCAATAATAATGAATATGGCTGCCAATGTATTGGGATTGGGAAATGCAGCTACACCTTTAGGGCTTAAAGCTATGCAGGAGTTACAGGAATTAAATGATGAAAAAGATACGGCTACAAATGCTATGTGTACGTTTTTGGCTATAAATACTTCATCAGTTACATTAATACCCTCAGAGGCTATGGCACTGTTAGTAGCAGTTGGTGCAACTAGTAAACAGGCTACAGCTATTATAGGGCCTTCAATTATAGCCACAGCAGTATCCACTATAGTTGCAGTGATTGCAGTAAAATCTTTACAGAGGCTAAAAGTTTTTAAAATGGATAAAAAGTCTACTAAAAAAGTTATAAATAATTAGGGGGGGATACATATGTTTGTAAAGATAATAGGTGCTATATCTATGTATGCAGTACCAGTAATGCTTTTGGGGATTCCATTATATGGATTTTTCAAAAAAGTTAAAGTATATGAAAGTTTTACTGAAGGTGCAAAAGAAGGATTTACAACAGCTGTAAGAATAATCCCTTATTTAGTTGCGATGTTGGTTGCTATAGGTGTATTTAGAGCTTCAGGTGCTATGGAAGGTTTAACGACAATATTAAAACCTATAACTAGTTTGATAGGGATGCCAGCAGAGGTATTACCAATGGCCCTTATGAGACCTTTATCTGGTGGTGGAGCTCAAGGAATAATGAGTGATTTATTGAATACCTATGGACCTGATTCTACTATTGGGCATATAGCATCGGTAATGATGGGTTCTACTGAGACTACTTTCTATGTAGTTGCAGTATATTTTGGCTCGGTAGCTATTAGAAAAACTAGACATGCCATACCTGCGGGACTTATTGCTGATGCAGCAGGTCTAATCGCAGCAGTTTTTGTGGCAAGGATATTTTTAGGTTAATATATATAATTAAAATTTAAAGATATATAATTATATATCTTTAAATTTTGAATATTTGGAGGTATGTAAATGTTAAAGCCAAAGGCGTTAGAATTTGGAGATACAATTGGTGTAATTGCACCTTCTAGTCCAGCATGGGATTTAGATATGGAGGAGGTAATAAATACTTTAAAAAATATAGGGTTTAATGCTGTCCTTGGAAAAAGCTGTTATGAAACATATGGATATTTGGCAGGTAAGGATGATATCAGAGCAAATGATATAAATACTATGTTTGAAGATGATAATATTGATGGTATTATTTGTTTAAGGGGAGGTTATGGTACACCGAGGATATTAGATAAATTAAACTACGATATTATTAATAAAAACCCTAAAGTATTTGTAGGATATAGTGATATTACTGCTATACATACTGTTTTAAATAATAAAAGCGGAATTGTAACTTTTCATGGTCCCATGGTTTCTAGTAATATGATAGATAAGTTTGACGAATTTTCTAAAAGATCTTTATTTAACACTATAATGAATACAGAGCCCATAGGAAGACTAAGTAATCCTAACGAGGAACAAATTAAGACATTGGTGTCAGGTAAGACTAAAGGCAATATTGTAGGTGGAAATTTAGCACTTATAGCTTCAACTATTGGTACGCCATATGAAATAGATACAAAAAATAAGATATTATTTTTAGAGGATATTGGAGAAGAGCCATTTAGTATAGATAGAATGCTAACTCAACTTTATCATTCAGGAAAACTACAAGATGCCAATGGGATAGTTTTAGGAGATTGGGCAGATTGTACTCCTATTGAGCATAAAGAAAATCTTACTCTATTACAGATATTTGATGACATAATAGGGACATTAAAGAAACCCACAATATATAATTTTAAATCTGGCCATTGTAGTCCTATGATTACCATTCCGTTTGGTGTGGAAGCCTATCTGGATGGAGAGCGTGGCTCCTTATATATTAGTGAGGGAGCAGTAATATAAAAATAAATAATGTCAATGAAATTAACCCCGAACCTTTATTTATAAATAAAGGTTCGGGGTTTTATGGCAAGATAACATTATGTAAACAAATATGAAATAATTGTAATTAGACTGCTATGCTTGTGATATGATATAATAAATACAAACATTATGTAAACTTAGAAAAGGTGATTTTAGTTGAAATATTTATTACAGAAAAAGATATTAATAGTTATTGCAATGGTAACTATAATTATGACAACTGGGATTTTTCTATATGTTGAAAAGGGTAATGAGTATGAAAAAATGAATTATAAAAAGTTTACAGAATTACTAGATGAGAATAAGGTCGAGAAAGTGACACTAAGTTCAAGCCCCTATATCAAAGTAATATTAGATAGTGGGAAGGAGTTTAAAACACAGAATCCAAGGATTGAAAATTTTAAGGAAAAGTTACTTTTACATGAGGTAGAAGTAATTGAAGAAGAATTTAGTTTTAATTCTAAAAATATAATATCTATATTTATATTTTTAGGAGTATTAGTTTTTTTTGTATATTATGGGAAAAAGGGTGGAGGAGCTAAATCTGCACAAAAAGAAATAACAGATATGGCCAATATAGATATTAATAATGATGAAAAAAGGACAAGATTTAAGAATATTGCAGGAAATGAAGAAGCCAAAGAAAGTTTAGTTGAAATAGTAGATTTCATAAAAAATCCCGATAAATATGAAAAATATGGAGCAAGAATACCTAGAGGAGTTTTATTGTATGGTAGTCCTGGAACTGGAAAAACACTCTTAGCTAAAGCTGTTTCAGGCGAAGCATCAGTTCCTTTTTTTCCTGTAAATGGTTCAGATTTTATACAGGTTTATGCAGGTGTAGGAGCAAGTAGGATAAGATCTTTATTTAAAAAGGCAAGAAAGTTAGGGAAGGCTGTTATTTTCATAGATGAAATTGATGCACTGGGAAAAAATCGTAAAAATAGTATAGGTGGAAATGACGAAAGTGATAGAACTTTAAATGCCTTGTTGACAGAAATGTCAGGATTTAATGAAAATCAGGGTATAGTAGTTATTGGGGCCACTAATAGGATAGATATATTGGATAAAGCACTACTTAGACCTGGTAGATTTGATAGACAGATAGAAGTGGGACTCCCTGATAGAATGTCAAGATATAATATATTGAAACTTCATGGGCTTAATAAACCTTTGGATAAAAGTGTTAATTTAATGGAATTAGCCGATAAAACAGTATATTTCAGTGGTGCTAAGCTGGAAAATTTAATGAATGAATCGGCTATAATTGCTGCAAGAAATAATGATGAATTTATAAATATGAGTCATATAGACAAGGCCTTCTATAGTATGCTTATAGGAAGTGAAAAAAAGGACAAATCATCAATAAGTGTCGATGAAAAGAGTATTACAGCATATCATGAAGCGGGACATGCATTAATTAGTAAATTAATATGCCCTGAAAATAGGGTGACTAAGGTTAGTATTATCCCTAGTACTAAAGGTGCTGGAGGATTTACTATGAATATATATAAAGATAAGATGTATCAGACTAAAAGAGATATAGAAAAGAATATCATGGTATCTCTAGCTGGAAGGGCTGCTGAGGAATTAGTGTTTGGAGAAGAAGATATTACAACGGGCGCTTCAAATGATTTGGAAAGAGCTACTATGTTAAGTCTAAAGCTGGTATCAAAATTTGGAATGGATAAAAATATGGGTCTTTTAAGCTATGAACGTTTATATGGAAACAATATAGTATCAAATGAGAAGATTATAGGTAGAGTCAAAGAAAAAGTTGAAGAGTTATATGAAGAGACGAAGAGTATTATAAAAGATAATTTGGATATCCTTAAGGATATAGCAAAAGGGCTGATGGAATATGAAATGTTAGACGAATCACAGTTGGAAAGTATAATAAACACTTAAAATGCAAATTGTCAACAAAGAAATAGATGTCTAAGAATATATATATGGAACTATATGAGCTAAAATAGCTTCTAATCCAATGTAATTGCAAAATAAATATTTTAAAAAATTCAAATTTTATAGTATAATAGCATTAAAGCTACCTGAGATGTGCGTTAATCTTTGATAATTCAACCGACATCAAGAATACGGGAGTTCGGGTTCGGCGATGTATGACATGCCTTTAAAGGAAGTCAAAAGTCGTTGGCAGAGCACCCACCTGCAGGAGTTGCGGGCGTGAATTATGAGGATGACGGCATCACGGGTAACACCTTAAGTCAATTTTGACTTAAGGCTTTTTTATTTTCTTAAATTTTCAATTGATTTTAATGGTATAGCTTTGGTTATCAGCAATAAAATAGCATATATTATCCCTCCAAATACAAATGTTATGGGAATGAAGAGGTTATTAAATACATAGTTTAAAATATAAATTGAAACAACCATCACAACAGATGATAAAACAGGCTTTATTATAGAATGGAAAGGACATATATTGAATTTAATTATCTTTACTAAGGATATGAGATGTAATAGAAAGATGGTAATAGAACTTAATAAAAAACCTATAAAAAAACCTTTGATACCAAAATTAGGATTAGCAACAAGTTGGTAAGTTAAAAATAATTGTAGTGACATTCCCAGTATATAATTAATAGTGGTCTGTACTTGTTTACCTAAACCATGGAGTATACCAGAAAGGGTATGATGTAGAGAAAGAAAGATTGTGCCACATCCCATGATTTTCATATATCTTCCAACCTCTATATCATTGTAAAAGAACAATGATATATGCTCAGAAAAGAAAATGTATATAAATGTTAAAGGTATTGATATAAGCAAAGTAGTATGGATACTTAAAGATATATCCTTCTTTATAGATGAGTATTGAGATATATGTTTTTTGTTAGATATATCAGGTATTATGTTGACAACTAATGCAGAAGTAAATATAAATGGCAACATTACAAAAGGCATGGTCATGCCCATAACTTTACCTAATGTAGATATTGCAGTATCCATTGAATAACCTGCTAAAACTAATCGTTTAGGAATTAATACAGTATTTCCCATTTGCATAAGTACATTTATAAACCTGGAAAGGGTAATCGGTATAGATATAGTCATCAATTCTATAAATATGTCTTTAAATTTTAACTTAGTCATATTGTTGGATTTAAGACTTAAATTTGTTATTTTATAATTTATTATGAGAGTTATAAGTCCTACCAATTCTCCTATTGATATTCCCCAAACAGCTATTAATGCACCTAATTTGGAAGACTTTATATTGAGATAGTATAAAATGCCCAGTACAAAGGATATCCTTACAATTTGTTCTATTATTTGAGAAGCTCCAGGAATTGCAACCTTTTGTAATCCATAAAAGTATCCTCTTATCAATGACGATAACGATATAATTATTATTGCAGGACATATACTGCGAATAAGTATTACGAGACCAGAATCTGACCAGAATATATCTGTAAAATTTTGAGCAAATAGTAGAAGAGTCAATGATAATATTAATGAAAGAGTCAATGTGAATATAAAGGAAATGGTAAATATTTTTTTTATGCCTGTGTGATTATTTATGGAATTTTCCCTTGAAACCATTTTTGAAACTGCTATGGGCATACCTGCTGTAGTTAGAGTGATGAATACCATGAGTATAGGAAAAACCATTTGAAATAGACCTATACCTTGAGGTCCAATAAGTTTTGATAAAACTATTTTATAACCAAAACCAAATACTCTTACTATGCCATTTATAATAGCTAATATTATTGAACCATATATAAATTTAGAAGTGCTCAATATTATTCCCTCCATTGTCTATTGATGTACTTTATATAGATATTCTACTGAGATAACAATATTACACCTTAGGTATAATAAAATTTAAAATTATGATAAAATCATTAACAGAAATATAATAAAACTATAAGGAGATTATTATGAGAATAGTAAATAAATCTAAATATAAGATTATTATTATAACTGCACTTATAATGCTTTTGATTCATTCATTGGTTGGAAGTATATCTGTGAAACAACTACTAAACTTCAGGGCTATTGAGATAATAATTGCAGGGGTACTCTTTACTGTAATAATTGCATTTTCATTTGATACATTAATATTTACATACCATATTATAAAAAGATCATTTGGATATGAGGAAGATTATGAAGGAGAAATATATAAAATTTATAATTATGCCATAAGGGTAAAAAAATATGGTGCATTAAAACTCCAATCCAGTATAGACACTGAAGAGAATAAATTTGTTAAGGATGGAATCCAATTAATATGTGATTATGTAAAGCCTGAAGATATACAAGATGTATTGACTAAAGATATACAGGCAAAAAAAGAAAATTTATATAGGCCATATAATCTACTCAAAATGGTAGCACAAGTGTCGCCAGCATTTGGTTTGGTAGGGACACTTATTGGAATGGTGGGGGTGCTTTCAAATATAGACAATCCACAGATGATAGCTATAAATATGTCTTCTGCTTTAGTTAGTACTTTATATGGGGCATTAATTTCAAATTTTATAGCTATACCGTTAATGGGAAGGGTAAAAGAAATGATTGATAAAGATATTTTAAAATATAGAATAATAAAAGAGGGCATCTATTTAATAGGAAAAAATGATACAACAAGAAATGTTTTTGATAAAATGAATGCTATGTTACCTGATGAAAAAAGAGTTGAAAGTCCAGTAAGAAGAATAACTAATGAGGGGAATAATATATATGAATCCAATAATTAATGATGAATATGATAATAAAGATTCCTTGGATATACCATCGTATTGGATGATAACATATAGTGATATGATAACTATTATATTATGTTTTTTTATAGTATTTTTTGTGCTTTCTGCCAACGAAAATAGTTTGTTATATGAGGTGAAAAAGTCTTTAACTAATAAAATAGGATCATTGGAAACTAAGAATGAAAAGCTTGTTAACGAGAATAAAAAGTTACTAGAAGATAAAGTCGAATTGGCTAATAAACTATTTAATTTGAAAAATATTGAAGAAGATATGGGAGAATTTCAAGAAGGCTTTATAAAATATTTAAGGGATCATGATATGCTTAAAGATGTATATTTAGTAGAAAATAGTGAGGGGTTATTGATAAGATTTAAAGACTCTGTAATTTTTTATAGTGGTCATGCCAGTATAACTAAAGAAGGATATGAAATTTTAGATAAGATATCAGATAAATTATATACTGTAGAGAATAAAATAAGAGTTGAAGGATTTACGGACAATATACCTATAAATACAGAAAAGTATCCATCAAATTGGGAACTGTCAGTTGCTCGGTCAATAAATGTAGTAAAATATTTTATTGAAAAAAAAGGTATAGATGAAAATAGATTTTTGGTTATGGGATGGGGAGAACATAAACCCATAGCGTCCAATGATATTCCAGAAGGTAGAGCAAAAAATAGAAGGATAGAGATTACTATATTAAACTAAGCCCATTGGGCTTTTTTTTACATAAAAAATAATTTTAAGGAAAAAATATATTTGAGACTATAATATTAGATTTGGAGGAAGTGTATATGGAAAAGGTATGTCCATTATGCAATAAAATAAAAGATATAGAGGAAATGTGTCCTAATTGCAGAACTAAAATGGAAGATAAAGGAAGAATAGTAGATTATCTTGATGCATATAGCCCCTATTTATCCAATGAAGTTACTGAAAAAGTTGATGGTGCGCCTAATGATAAATGTGTACATTTATTTCAATGTCCCCAGTGTGCTGAAGAAAAAAGAGTGGAAATAGATAAAGTAGAATTTTAGAATATTAGTATCTCTAAAGGGAAATAATTTTAATATAAATGAAATTTCAAAAAACTTTCTTAAAAAAGCTTATATTAAATTTGGTAGAGGGAGGTGCAAGTATATGAACATGAATGAAAGGGATTCTGTAAAGAAAAAGATTTTGGACAGTCAAGAGATGGTTAGAGACTATGAAATGTTGGCTAAACAAACTACAGATACAGAGTTAGCAGAGACATTTAAGATATTTGCTGAAGAATCAGGGATGCAAGCTAGAAGACTTCAGGCAATAATGGATAAGATGGAAGGAAAATCTAAAAAGTTTAAAAGGAAATAGGCCTCTTTATTAAGAGGTCTTTTTTTACATTTTGTGAAAGGGCTTTACAGTTTCTTGTAATTAGTTTAAAATGTGTTTGAGCATATGTTGTTATTTGATAATATATTTTGGAGGACAAACACATGAAAAAAGTAAGGATTATATATAATCCATCGTCAGGTAGACAGATTATGGAGAAAAGAATAGATATGATTTGTAAGATATTAATAAATAAGGGTTATATTATTGGGAAGTTTGCTACAAAGAAAAAAAATGATGCCATGAATGAGACTATAAAATGTTGTAAAGAAGATTGGGATATTATTATTGCCTGCGGAGGAGATGGTACTGTAAATGAAATAGCTACTGGAATACTTTTGGGAGGGAGAAAGATACCAGTGGCAATATTAGCAGGGGGTACTGTGAATGATTTTTCAAACGACATGGGATTGCCACGAAGTCCTAAAAAATTTTGCAATATGATAGATGAAGGAAAAACCGAGGATGTGGATGTAGGAGAAGTTAATGGAAAATACTTTGTAAATGTGGCAGCAGGAGGATTGTTAACCAATGTAGCTCATCAAGTACCTATAGAATTAAAAACAATTTTGGGTCGAATGGCATATTATATAGAGGGTTTAAAAGAGATACCTAAACAAAAATTTAAACCTATAAGAATAAGGGTTGAAAGTGAAGAATATAGTGGTGAAGAGGATATATTATTATTTTTGATATCGAATGGTAAATCCATAGGAGGATTTAAAAAATTAGCTCCTAAAGCCGAGGTAAAAGATGGATATCTTGATTGTATTATAATTAAGAAATCTGAGATACAAGATATAATTTCTATATTTATGAAATTATTCATGGGTGAACATATAAATCACCCCAATGTTATTTATTTTAAGACTAGAAAAATATATATAGAATCTAATGATAAAATAGATATAGACATTGACGGAGAACATGGTGGAATATTACCAGCAACATTTAATGTAATTCCCAATGCATTTAGGATATTGGTAAATAAGTAGACAGCCTATTTGGCTGTCTTTTCTTCCGTTCTATTCTCATTTTTCACCATAGGCTTAACTTTATTATCATCTAAAGTTTTTTTCATTTTACATGAACCTTCAAATATTGCTTCTTCATCAACTACAAAACTTGTAACTTCTATATCACCATATAATTCTCCTGTATTTGTAATTCGAAGTTGTTCTTCAGTATTTATATTGCCTATTATAGTACCAGATATTAATATATTATTGCAAAATATATTTCCTTCAACTTTACCATCATTGCCTATAATGGCGTCTCCATCTACATGAAGATCTCCAATAAGATGACCATCTAATCTTATAGTGCCTGAACCGTGAACCTTTCCTTCAACTTTTGTATTACTTCCAACCAATGTATCAAAGGCATTGGAACTAGTTTCTACTTTCTTTTTAAACAAACTGATTACCTCCTATGTATTTATTTTTTGTTTTTCCCTAAAATATTATTGGGATTGATTGGTTTTCCTTTATATCTAACTTCAAAATGCAGATGATTACCTGTAGATTTTCCCGTATTTCCCATTTCAGCTATAACTTGTCCTTTTTTAATGTTTTCTCCTACTTTAACATGAACTTTGTTGTTATGCCCGTACATGGATTGGTAATTATAACCATGATTTATAACAATTAATTTACCATATCCACTTCTGTATCCACAATATGTAACTACTCCAGAACCAGCCGATTTTATATTAGTGCCTTTTTTATTAGCTATGTCTATACCATAATGAAATTCTCTTCCCCTTCCAATGGGATTGGCTCTGTATCCAAATCCTGATGTAATTTTACCAGTTGTAGGCATTAAATTTGGCTCTGCATCAAGGAATTTAAGTTTTTCATCAACATCTACTATTAAATTGTCCATTTGGGTTTTACTTTTGTCAAGCATCAAAGATAGATTGTCTATTCTCTGTTCAAAATTAACAATATTATTTCTATTTACACTTGAGGAGCCTCTATTAGACGACAGTAGCAAATCATTTTTATCGTTTTTAGGATATTCCTTTATACCTACCATATCTTTTACAGTATCTTGAAGAATTAATAAAGAGGCTAATTTTTTTTCTGCTTCCTCTGTTTTAGATTTTAATGTAATCAATTCTTCTTTTTGCTCATTGTTTATTAATTCTAATTTTTCTATAGTATCTTTTTGAGTATTATGACTAATATACATTTGTTTATAAGATCTAATGAGACTTATGGTAATAATTAGAGAGCTTATTAGAAAAACTATAGAAAAAATAGTTATAAACTTTGGAAACCAAGAAGGCAATTTTATTTCTTTTACTCGATCAGATTTCGGTATTATTAATATAGAGAATGTTTGTTCTCTGTTTGATTTTAGATGCTGAAACTTCAAAAAACTCATCCTTTCACCAATATTTTTATTTCATAAATTAACTAATTCTATAAAATAGTTTGAAAACCCTTTTTAAATTTAAGAATGTGAAAAAATAAAGGAATTTTTATATTATTTATAGAAAATAAGAACTAAAGTGAAAGTTTGGAGGTAAAAACAATGTATGATGCAATGAATGAAAGTTTTTCTGAAAATGTAATAGATATAGAAAAATATTTAAGAAAAATAGATTATATAATTAGGTTAAAGGGAAGGGAGATATTAAAGGATTTTAATATTACAGGACCCCAATTTATAGCACTTCAAAAGTTGATAAATAAAGAGAATATGACAATAGGAGGTCTTAGTAGAGAAATGTCTTTGGCTTGTAGTACAGTTACAGATTTAGTAGATAGAATGGAAAAAAATAAGCTTGTAACTAGAATAAAAGATTCTAATGATAAGAGAGTAGTAAGGATTAGGGTAAATAAAAATGGTCATAGATTAGTAGAAGAAGTTTTAAAGAGAAGAATACTCTATGTTAATGAAAAATTAAAAGATTTTGAAGAAAAAGACAAAGAATTTCTTAAAAAAAACTTAGAATCTCTATATGAAGCTATGAAAATGGGAAAATAAATGATAATCAGTGAATTAGATATGGTATAATTATAAAAAATGGAGGTGGAACTATGTCTGTTACTATAAAGGATGTTGCTAAATTAGCTGGTGTTTCTATTTCTACTGTATCTAGAGTAATAAATAGTTCTAAGCCAGTTAGCCCAGAAGTGAAGAAGAAGGTCTTAGAGGTTATAGAAGAGATAGGATATAAACCCAATGAAATTGCTCGAACTTTGGTTACAAAAAAATCATTTTTAATAGGTGTTATAGTTACGAATCTAAGTAATTCATTTGTGACTGAGATGGTAAGAGGTATAGAAGAGATAGGAAAAATGTATAATTATGATATATTGCTTTGTAGCACATATGGTGATAAAGAAGCAGAGTATAAATATATGCAGTTATTAAATAGAAAACAGGTAGAGGGTATTATATTAATATCTGAAGTTCTAAATGAAGGCGTAAAGAGACAAATTAAACAGTATGACATACCCTTTGTGTTTTTGAGTCGTGATTCTTACGAAAGTGAATATTCTACAGTTTCAATAGATAATTACGATGCTTCCTATGAGATGACAAATTATTTAATAAGTCTTGGACATAGAAATATTGCATATGTAACAAATGAAAAGGAAACAAAGTCTATGGAGAAATTTAGGCTTGAGGGCTATAAGAAGGCAATAAGCGAAAATGAAAATATGAAAGAACTTGTATTTTATTCTGAGGGGAAAAAAGTAGAACAGGGATATGAAGTAGCTAGAGATGTTTTAAGCTGTGATGAAAAGATAACGTCTGTATTTTGTAGCAGAGATGAGTTAGCTATAGGGGTTATCAATTATTTCTACGATAATGGAGTAAATGTACCAGAAAATATATCTGTGGCAGGATTTGGTGATATACCTATGGCATCTATTTTCAGACCAAAACTTACTACTATAAGGGAACCTTTTTATGACATAGGTGCTGTTGCTATACGAAAGATAATTAAAGAATTAAAAGGTGAGAAGACTAATGAAGAACATATAATATTACCTTTTCAAATACAAAAAAGGAAAAGTTGTATAAAGAATAAATCTTAAAGAGCCAAAATTTAATTAGGCTCTTTTTTACTTTATCAAATTAGAGTTATAATTTGCTAAATTTTTCAAGTGGTATAAAAAAATGTAAAAAAATAAAGGATATGTGACAGTGAGATAGAATAAATAAGTAATAGACGATAAAAATTAATTATATAAGGAGTTGATTATATAGTAATGAAAAAGATTATAATAGATGGAGAAAATTTATCTATAGACCAAGTTGTAGATGTGGCAAGGGATTTTTGTAAAATAGAGCTTTCTGATCTTGCTATAAAAAAAATAAATAAGGCCAGAAAGCTGGTAGACAAATATGTTGAAGAAGAAAAAGTAGTTTATGGTATAACAACAGGATTTGGGAAGTTTAGTGATATATATATATCTAAATCTGAAACTAAAAAATTGCAAAAGAATCTTATCATGAGTCACGCCTGTGGAGTGGGAAATCCTTTATCCGAAGAAATATCTAGGGCTATAATGACTTTAAGAGTAAATGCCTTGGCTAAGGGAAACTCAGGGATAAGATTATCTACTATAAATACATTGATAGATATGATAAACGGAGGTGTAACTCCTATAATACCAGAAAAGGGCTCTTTGGGGGCCAGTGGTGATCTTGCTCCTTTGGCCCATATGGTCTTAGTAATGATGGGGAAAGGAGAAGCTATATATAATGGAGTTAGGATGTCAGGGGCTGAAGCTATGGAAAAGGCAGATATTCAAACAGTGGAGTTGACATCTAAAGAAGGATTAGCCCTTATTAATGGAACTCAGGTTATGACTGCAGTGGCTACACTTACAATATATGATGCATTGAATTTGATGAAATCTGCGGACATAATAGCTTCTATGACTATAGAAGCGTTAAATGGAATAATAGATGCATTTGACGAGAGGATACATAATGTTAGACCTCATAATGGTCAGATAGAAACTGCAAAAAATATTTCAAGAATTTTAAAAAATAGTAATATGGTTACAAGACAGGGAGAAATTAGAGTTCAGGATGCTTATACATTGAGATGTTTGCCGCAAATTCATGGTGCAACAAGGGATGCTATATATTATGTTTTAGATAAAATAAATATAGAAATAAATTCAGCAACAGATAATCCACTGATATTTTCTGACGAAGGAGATGTAATTTCTGGAGGAAATTTTCACGGACAGCCTATGGCTTTAGCATTAGATTTTTTAGGAATAGCGTTATCGGAACTTGCAAATGCATCGGAAAGAAGGATAGAACGCCTTGTTAATCCTTCGTTAAGTGGGCTACCTGCTTTCTTAACTGAAAAAGGGGGACTAAATTCGGGATTTATGATACTTCAATATTCGGCAGCTTCTTTGGTATCAGAGAATAAGGTTTTGGCCCATCCTGCAAGTGTAGATTCAATACCATCATCTGCAAATCAAGAAGATCATGTATCTATGGGCACTATAGCTGCACGCAAGGCAATGGAAATATTGAAAAATACTAGGAATGTATTGGCCATGGAGATGTTGGCATCAGCTCAAGCCATAGATTTAAGGGGAAATATAGGATTAGGTATGGGAACTAAAATATCATATGAAATAATAAGAAATCATATTAAATCACTTAATGAAGATAGGGTCATGTATTGTGACATCAATAAGTGTGAAGAAATTTTGATGTCAAATATGATTGTATCAAGTGTTGAAAAAGAGATTGGTATATTAAATTAGTGTTAAAGGAGGATGGATATGTTAAATAATTTTGACATTTCAAAGGGGATGACTATAAAATTAGAGGATAAATCACCAGATTATCCTCAATTTGTCCAAGGTATAAGAAGGGCACCAAAAAGAGAGTTTAATCTTACTAAAGAAGAGACAAAACTAGCATTAAAAAATGCATTGAGATATGTTCCAGAATCATTACATGAACAATTGGCACCGGAATTTTTAGAAGAATTAATTTCAAAGGGGAGGATTTATGGATATAGGTTTAGACCTGAAGGATGTATAAAAGGTAGGCCAATAGACGAATATAAAGGAAATTGTATAGAAGGAAAGGCATTCCAGGTAATGATAGACAATAATCTAGATTTTGATGTTGCATTATATCCTTATGAACTAGTGACATATGGTGAGACAGGTCAAGTGTGTCAGAATTGGATGCAATATAGATTGATAAAGAAATATTTAGAAAGATTGACTATAAATCAAACTTTGGTTATAGCATCAGGACACCCATTGGGGCTATTTGAGTCGAGACCTGAAGCCCCTAGAGTAATTATAACTAATGCACTTATGGTGGGCATGTTTGACAATCAAAAAGAGTGGCAAAAGGCACAGGCTTTAGGTGTTGCAAATTATGGACAGATGACCGCTGGGGGATGGATGTATATAGGACCTCAGGGTATAGTTCATGGAACATATAATACGATTTTAAATGCGGGAAGACTTAAATTAGGTATCGGTCAAGAAGAGGACTTGAGAGGATATTTATATGTAACTTCTGGATTGGGAGGTATGAGTGGAGCACAAGGGAAATCTATAGAAATAGCCAATGGAGTAGGTATAATTGCAGAAGTTGACGATTCAAGAATACAGACTAGGTTAGATCAGGGTTGGATAACAAGGGCTTCAAATAATCTAAAAGAGATATTTGATATAGCATTAGAATATAAAAATAATAAAAAAAGCATATCTTTAGCTTATCATGGCAATGTAGTAGATTTATTAGAATATGCTGTAAAAAATGATATTCATATAGACCTTTTATCTGATCAAACATCATGTCATGCCCCTTATGATGGAGGTTATTGTCCCCAAGGAATTTCTTTTGATGAAAGAACAGAATTGTTAAATACAGACAAAAGAAAGTTTGGAAAACTGGTAGATGAATCATTAAAAGCACATTTTAATTATATAAAGGAGCTTGTGAATAGAGGAACATATTTCTTTGATTATGGCAATAGTTTTATGAAGGCTGTATATGATGCAGGTGTAAAAGAAATATGTAAGAATGGTATCAATGAAAGGAATGGATTTATATTCCCATCTTATGTGGAAGATATTATGGGACCTATGCTTTTCGATTATGGATATGGTCCTTTTAGATGGGTGTGTTTAAGTAGAAAGCATGAAGATTTGATGAAGACTGATAGGGCTGCTATGGATTGTATAGATCCTAATAGAAGGGGACAGGATAGAGACAATTATGTATGGATTAAAGATGCAGAGAGCAATAAGCTAGTAGTTGGAACTGAGGCTAGAATTCTTTATCAAGATGCTATGGGCAGAGCCAAAATTGCACTTAGATTCAATAAAATGGTGAGGAATGGAGAAGTTGGACCAATAATGTTAGGCAGAGATCACCATGATACTGGAGGAACTGATTCACCCTTTAGGGAGACAGCCAATATTAAAGATGGTAGTAATGTGATGGCAGATATGGCAACCCATTGTTTTGCAGGTAATGTAGCTAGGGGCATGAGTTTAGTTGCATTGCATAATGGTGGAGGAGTAGGTATTGGTAAGGCTATAAATGGAGGATTTGGGTTAGTATTAGATGGTAGTGACAGGGTGGATGATATAATAAAATCTTCTATTCCATGGGATGTTATGATAGGTGTATCACGAAGATCTTGGGCAAGAAATGAAAACTCTATAGAAACTTGTGCTGAATACAATAGAACTTATGGAGAACATAATCATATAACATTACCTTTTATAGCTAATGATAATTTAATTGATGATTTAGTTAGTGATATCTTTAAAAAACAGTAAATATAGAAGGGGGAAGAGAAAGTGGCAAGTATAATTCAATGCGTACCTAATTTTAGTGAAGGAAGAAATAAAGATATTATAGAAAAAATAGTTTCTGAGATAAAAAAGGTAGATGATGTTAAGCTTTTAGATTATTCTTTAGATTCAGATCATAATAGGTCAGTGGTGACTTTTGTTGGTACACTAAAGGGAGTAGAGGAAGCGGCATTTAATGCATGTAAAATGGCGTCGGAGCTTATTGATATGACTAATCATAAAGGAGAACATCCTAGGATGGGAGCTACAGATGTAATCCCTCTTATTCCTATAAAAGATGTGACAATGGATGATTGTATTGAATTATCCAAAAGATTAGCAAAAAGAATAGGAGAGGAGTTAAATATATCTGTATTTTTATATGAAAAGTCAGCTATTTCTAAAGATAGAGAAAATCTAGCACATATTAGAAGAGGACAGTATGAAGGAATGGAAGATAAAATCAAGGAAGAAGAATGGAAACCAGATTTTGGACCTGTAAAATTAAATAAAAAATCAGGAGTTACTGCTATAGGTGCAAGGATGCCTCTAATTGCTTATAATGTAAATTTGAATACCAATGATATAAATATAGCAAATAAGATAGCAAAAGCTGTAAGGGGAAGCAGTGGTGGATTGAGATATTGTAAAGCTATGGGAGTAGAAATCAAAGAAAAAGATATAGTTCAGGTTTCTATGAATATGGTTAATTACGAAAAAACGCCTTTATATAGGGTTTTTGATATGATAGAGAGGGAAGCTAAAAGATTTGGAGTAAATGTATTAGAGAGCGAAATTATAGGGTTAGTCCCTTCTTATGCATTAATAGATTGTGCTAGATATTATTTGAAAATTGATGGATTTAAAAAAGATCAGATATTAGAAAATAGATTAGGAGAATAGGTGGTATTTATGAAGGCTAATATAGTTATAAATAAAATAACTCAATTGATACCTGTGGACGAAATAAAAGGGCCTAGAAGAGGCATAGAAATGAAAAATATAAGAAAAATAGAAGATGGGATAATAGCTATATATAATAATAAGATAATTTATGTAGGCAGTGGTGAATTACCTGATCATATACAGACTGATAATGATACCATATTTATAGATGGAAGTGGAAAGACTGTTCTACCTGGTTTTGTAGATGCTCATACCCATTTAGTACATGGAGGTTCTAGGGAAAATGAACTAAAAATGAAATTAGAAGGTATGTCATATATGGAAATATTGAAGTCTGGTGGGGGCATATTGAGTTCTGTAAAGGCAACTAAAAAAGCGACAGAAGAAGAATTGGCAGAAAAAGCCATGAAGGTTTTAGACAGGATGTTAAAGATGGGTACTACTACAGTAGAGGCTAAAAGTGGATATGGTCTTGATGTAGAATCTGAAATTAAACAGTTAAAAGTAGCGAATAAACTTAATGATGTACATCCAGTTGATATAGTATCTACTTTTTTAGGTGCCCATGCTGTACCAAATGAATATAAAGACGATGTTGATGGTTTTGTAGAGGTTGTAATAAATGATATGATCCCAAAAGTTTCTGAACAAAAACTAGCAACATTTTGTGATGTGTTTTGTGAAGAGGGAGTTTTTAATATTGAACAGTCTAAAAAGATATTAGAAGCGGGAAAAGAACATGGACTGACACCTAAAATTCATGCAGATGAGCTTTATCCAATGGGAGGTGCTCAATTATCTGCCCAGGTTGGTGCTTTGACAGCAGACCATCTTGCAGCTGCAGAAGAAGAAGGTCTATTAGCAATGCAACGAGAGGGAGTAATAGCAAATTTATTGCCCGGCACATCATTTAATTTAAATGTAGGAAAATATGCATGTGGTAGACAAATGATAGATATGGGATTACCTGTGGCGCTTTCTACAGACTATAATCCAGGAAGTTGCCCCACAGAAAATATACAGTTAATAATGTATTTGGCTTCTTTAAAGTATAAGATGACTGCTGAAGAGGTGATTTCAGCGGTAACTATAAATGGAGCAAGTGCATTAGGATTACAAGAAAAGATAGGGAGCTTAGAGACTGATAAAAACGCGGATATAGTAATTTTAGATGTCCCAAATATTGATTATATATTATATCATTTTGGCATAAATCATGTTGATACTGTAATCAAAAATGGTAAAATAGTAGTTAGTGATAGAAAACTAATAAAGGAATAAGGAGTTGGATTTATGCTATCTAAGGAAAAATTAGACAGAATAAATGAATTGGCAAAGAAAAAAAAGGATGTAGGTTTAACTGAAGAGGAATTAGTAGAACAGAAGAAGCTTAGGGAAGAATATATTAAGGAGTTTAGAAAAAATTTTAAGAAACAGTTGGATAATATAGAATTTGTAGATTAAAGCTACTATTTTAGTAGCTTTAATCTTTGTATAAATAAAATATAATTAAATAAATTTATCAAATATAGAAGGATAATATAGAAATTTGTAGAAATATAACTTAATTAAGAATATTATTTGAGAAAGGAAGGGTGGCTATGGCTGAGAGACAATTTGTAGTTTTTAAGTTAGGAAAAGAAGAGTATGGCATAGATATAATGAATGTAAAAGAAATAGGCCCTTATAAGGAGAGTACAAAAATACCAAATTCCCCCAGTTTTATTGAAGGAATAATAAATTATAGGGGAGAAGTTATACCTATTATAAATCTTAAAAAAAGATTTAAATTAAAAGAAAAAGAAATCGATGGCAATACGCGAATCATAGTGATAAATCTTGGAGAAAAACAAATAGGGTTTATAGTAGATGAAGCATCTCAAACTGCTAGACTAAGTGACGAGGATATAGATCCTACACCAGATATAGTTGCAGGAATAGATAGAAGATATATAACAGGAGTGGGAAAATTAGATGAAAGGCTAATAATTTTGATTGATCTTGAAAAGGTTCTGACTGAGTCTGAAAGAAAAGAGATTGAAAATATGGATATTTAAATCAACCCAATTATCAAAACAGCCAGATAAAATCTGGCTGTTTTGATAATTGGGTTGATTTAGTTAATTAAATAGTATTATAAAACTAATATTTAATAACCGCAAATTTTGATATAATAATAACATATGTTATTTACAGATGATTAGAGGTGTTACTATGGAAGATATATCTTCTACTGGAAAAAAGATAAATGAAGTATTACAGAAAACCTTATCTGCAATTGAAAATGGGAAAAATGAAATATTTGATATTGCAGAAAACTTGAGAAAAGAATGCGAGGCATTAAGGGTTCAAATTAAGAATGTCCAAAACAAAATTGATCAATGTATAAGAGATGTAACTAAATTAGAAACTCAAGAGAAAAACGGTAGAAAAAAATTATTGGTGGTGAGTAAAAATTTTAACAAATATAATGAATATGATATAAGGAAAGCTTATGAATATGCAAATAATATGAGAATAAGGCTCATGTTAAAGCAGCAAGAAGAAAAGGACTTAGTTAAAAGAAGAAATGATTTAGAAATAAGACTTAAAAATGTAGAAACCACTTTAAAAAAGGCAGAAGGATTGATGACTCAAGTTGGACTGGCTTTAGAATATCTTGGCGGTGATTTAGATGATATAATAGAAACTGTTGAAGATATGAGCAAAAAACAGCTATTGGGAATCAAGATTATTGAGGCTCAAGAAGAGGAAAGACAAAGAGTAGCTAGAGATATCCATGATGGACCAGCACAATCTATGGCAAATGTAGTCTTAAAGGCAGATCTATGTGAAAAACTTATACATATAGATAAAGATAGAGTGAAAGGTGAACTTAATGACTTAAAAAAAATAGTGAGAAAAAGTTTAAAGGATATAAGGAGAATAATATATGATTTGAGACCAATGTCATTAGATGATTTAGGACTTGTGCCTACAGTTGAAAGATATAGCGAAATTTTCAGTGAAGAGACTTATATAGATGTGAGAGTCAATGCCATAGGAGAGGTAAAGAGGATAAAATCTGTTATACAGATAGCTTTATTTAGAATAATACAAGAATCATTAAATAATGTGCGAAAACATTCCAATGCAACACAAGTAAAAATAAATATGGAGAATACATATAATAGTTTCAATTTGATTGTAAGTGATAATGGAGAAGGTTTTGATAAGAAAAAAATAAAATGCTATGATAATCCTGAAAAAGGCTTAGGCATAGAAGGCATGAAGCAAAGGGTAGAGTTGTTAAATGGTAAATTTGATATTCAAACAGCCCTTGGCAAAGGAACGAAAATATATATAAATATACCCATTAATGAAAGGATTGATAGTTAGTATGAGTGATAAAATAAAAGTATTGATAGCTGATGATCATTCTCTTATGAGACAGGGGCTGACTCAGCTGTTACAATTAGATAAGGCAATAGAGGTTATAGGAGAAGCATCTGATGGGGAGGAAGCGGTTAAGAAGTCCATAGATCTGAAACCAGATGTTATTTTGTTAGATATAAATATGCCAAATATGAATGGTATAGATGCATTGAGAAGGCTAAAGGATATGGGGATTGATTCTAAAATAATAATGCTTACTATTCATGATGACAGGGAATATTTAAATGAAACAATAAATATAGGTGCTGATGGATATGTATTAAAGGATGCAGATTCTGATACATTAATCCAAGCCATAAAAGAAGTTATAAGGGGAAAAAGTTATATACAGCCTTGTTTAGCTGCTCTATTAGTAAAAAAATATAGAAAGAGTAGTGGAAAATCAATACAGGGATCGAAGAAGGATCTATTGACCAGAAGGGAATATGAAGTCATTTCACTTATAGCTGAGGGATTAAATAATAGGGAGATAGCAGATAGATTGTTTATAAGTGAAAAGACTGTGAAGAATCATGTATCTAATATATTTAAAAAAATAGACGTGAATGATAGAATACAAGCAGCAATATTTGCATATAAAAATAATATTAAAAAAATATAATAAAATATTATTTTAGAATTTTGGTAGAATATAGTATAAGATAATATAAAGTTTTAAATAATTTGGAGGGATAATATATGAATAAAAAAGATAGCCATAGTAATATTGAAAAAAAATTGACCCATGATTGGAAATTAGTATGGGATGAGATTGATGATGTTGAAGAAAAGAATGTACTAGATTTTAATGAAGACTATAAAAGATTTTTAGATGGGAGTAAGACCGAGAGAGAGTCTGCAAATGCAATTATAGAATTGGCAAAACAAAATGGGTATTCAGATATAGAAGAATACATACGAAATAAAAAGTCGATTTCTCCAGGCACTAAAATTTATGCTAATATAAAAGGAAAAGCTGTAGTTATGTTTGTCATAGGGAAAGATGATATTACAAAGGGAATGAATATAGTAGGAGCCCATATAGATGCTCCGAGAATAGATTTAAAACAATTCCCTTTGTATGAAGACTCAGGATTGGGGATGTTTAAAACTCATTATTATGGTGGAATAAAAAAATATCAATGGGTATCATTGCCTCTATCACTTCATGGAGTAGTAATAAAATCTAATGGGGAAAAAGTTAATGTGAAAATAGGTGAAGATATTAATGAACCGGTGTTTATGATAACAGACCTTTTGCCTCATCTAGCAAAAGACCAAGTAAGCAAAAAATTATCTGAAGGTATAACGGGAGAGGGATTAAATATATTAGTAGGAAGCATACCTTACACAGATAAAGATATAAAAAATAGAATAAAAATAAATATATTAAATATACTTAATGAAAAATATGGAATTACAGAAGAAGATTTTACTACGGCTGAATTACAAGCTGTACCTGCAGGAAAAGCTAGAGATGTGGGATTTGATAGAAGTATGATTTCATCCTATGGACATGATGATAGAGTTTGTTCATATACTGCTTTGAGGGCTATACTAGATATAGATAATCCGAAAAGAACATCAGTAGCATTATTTGCAGACAAAGAAGAGATAGGGAGTTATGGTAATACGGGGATGCAATCAAAATTATTAGAGAATATAGTATCGGAAGTTACAGCATTAATCAAAGGTGATTACAATGAACTTCTTACTAAAAGAGTATTATATAATTCTAGAGTATTATCTGCAGATGTTTGTGCAGGCTTTGATCCTAATTATCCAGAAGTATTAGACAAAAAAAATGCACCATTTTTAGGAAAAGGTGTTACTATGGTTAAATATACAGGTTCAAGAGGAAAAAGTGGCAGCAATGATGCGAATGCAGAGTATATAAGTGATATTAGAAGAATATTTAACGAAAACAATATAATTTGGCAAATGGGAGAGTTAGGAAAAGTAGATCAAGGGGGAGGAGGAACTATAGCATACATGCTTTCGAATTATGGTATGGAAGTTGTAGATTGTGGTGTACCTGTACTTAGTATGCATGCCCCTTATGAGATAGTAAGTAAAGCTGATGTATATATGACATACAAAGCCTATAATGCATTTTATAAAAACTAAAAGTAAAAAGGACTAAGTTCAAAGACGGACTTAGTTCTTTTTAATGGGTAACAAATAAGGGATTTTTTATTAAAGGTATGTTATCAATGATAAAATTTTTAAAGGTATTAGCTAAAGGAGACAGGTACTTATTTTTGTTATAGACAAAATAAAAGGATCTATGTAGATTTAAACCTTCTATATTAAAGGCTTTAAATATCCCAGAATTTACTTCATTGGCTATAGCATAACTGGACATAAAGCTAACACCCATATTCAGCTTTATATAAGCTTTAATGCTTTCGTTATCATCAAGATAACTTACTATATTAAGGCTTGATATATTAAGATTTGACTCTTCAAGTTTTTTTTCTATAAGTAATCTAGAACCAGAGCCTTTTGTTCTGAATAAAAACTTTTCTTTTAAAATGAATTCTTTATTTAACGTTTTAAAATTTTCATAATTATATTTGTCCAAGTTAGGGGTGACAAGAAAAAGTGTATCTTCTAATAGGTCTATATATTTTAAAGAATTATTTTTATGCTTAGTTCCAACTATTCCAAAGTCTATATATCCATCCAATATGTCCTGGATTACACTTTGAGAGTTGTTATGATTTATAGTAAAGGTAACATCTTGGTATTTATCAGTAAAGGATTTGAGAATAGAAGGAAGAATATATTGTTTAGGTACTGAACTAGAACTAATAGTTAAATGTCCATTTACTTTATTTTTATATGTTTTTAGTTGAAATTGAGCCATTTCTTTAAGGCTTAATATGTTTATAGCATATTTATAGAAAATCATTCCAGAATTTGTAGGAGAAATTTTTTTCCCATTTCTATTTAATAAAAATGTTTTTAGTTCTGATTCTAGGTTTTGGATATGACTAGTTATAGTAGGTTGGCTTAAATACAATTTATTTGCTGCTTTAGAAAAGCTTTTTAGATTTACAACTTCGATAAAGGATTCTAATTGTTTGAAGTCCACAAGCATACCTTCTTTCCATATGATAATAAAAATATTTTTATAAACTTTAGTTGTTAAAATGGAAATTTATAAGATAAATTAATATTAATGAAAAAAATATTTTTTGTCAAATATCAAGGTTTTCTAACTATATACGACTATAAATTTTAAATTTTTATATAGATTTTATTGAAATATACTTGAAAATATAAGTCAAGTAAAATAAAATATACTTCATAAATGGAGGAAGTATATATGAGCAAAATAAAAAATAATAAAAATAAAATAATTGTCTTTTTGGCACTAGTAATTTTGAATATGCTTTATTTATGGACTAATAGATTGAATATGCAGATACATTTAACAGAGTTATTTATAGACAAGCATATACCTTTAGTAAAATATATGATAATACCTTACTTTTTTTGGTATATATATGTGTGGATGGTATTTTTCTATTTGGCAGTCAAGGATGAGAAGTTGTTTTTTACTCACAGTAAAGCTACAATAATAAGTAAAAGTATATGTATTATATTGTTTTTAGTATATCCAACATTTGTAATTAGACCAGAAATAACAGGGCAAGATATCTTTAGTAAGGCGTTAATTCATTTATATGCTAGTGATAACCCAGTAAATGCATTGCCTAGTATACATGTTTTGCAGACTATATTAACCCATATAGCAATAATTAACATAAGAAATGCTACTAAAAAATTAAAGATAAGTTCTAGCATAATATCTATGTTAATTATTTTATCTACGGTTATGACGAAGCAACATAATATTATTGATGTATTTGCAGCCTATATACTGGCTATTATAGTGATTAAGATTGTATATTTGTTGGACTATAAAAAATGTAAGCTCAGTATAGTAGAAGACGTAGTTATTAATAGATAATATATAGTTATATTTGATATTGTTTTATATTAGTAATTACAATGTTGAATAATTATAAAAAACTCCTTTTAAGGAGTTTTTTATAATTTGTTTTTAATTATTTCGTTGTATTTTGTAATAGCACTGTTAAGGATTTGACTAGCTGCAATAACATCTGGATCTTGTAAATTCCAATCCTTTTTTTCAATCATCTTATTTAAATTATTTCTCAATTCTTCAATATCATTGAGCAAATCCTGAAGTTCAGACATGTTTATAACCTCCTAAATATAAATTATAAGACTTAAATAAATTAATTAGAAGAATAGAAGTTTTCTAATAAAGAATTTCTATAATACTCCTTGCTAGTTGAGTTTAAGAGACCTTGGTAAACTAATTGGGGAACGTTATTATATGAAAACTTTGCTCCAGATTCATATAGAATTATTAAATTTTCATTTTCTGGAGTATATAGTATATCTAATATTTTGTCATCATTCAAAGGTTTAACCTCCTCATATATAAATACATATATTATTTGCACTGTTTTTATTTTATTATATCCTTAATCTAAAGTTTTATAAGGTATAAAAATAAAAGGACT
>NZ_JHVL01000030.1 GCF_000620125.1 Clostridiisalibacter paucivorans DSM 22131
CATAAAACAGCCTCTATTCCATTTAGGAAATGCGCTGTAACCAATGGAAGAAGGGCAATACAGAAAATGCTAGGTGATAGATGTGCAAGTAACCTAAAGCTAAGCTTTTAAAGATATCGTTTCTAATAATATTAAATACAGGATATCTATGCCCTAACGGTCAGTAATGAGGATATAAAATTGAAATATAACAATGTCTAAAATAATTTCGCCCTAACGGGTGTTAAATACATAAATTTAAAACCTAAAAATCAATAGTTATTGGATGATTAAATCTAAAGAAAAATAATTGCCAACTATTACTTGACAGTAACTAACCATATATTACCTTTGATTTTTTATATATTATATGATATAATTTATTTCTCAAAAGATAATAAACGACTAAATCAGATGGTCGCATGTCTTTAATGGCATGAGGAAAGTCCGAGCTCCGTAGGGCAAAGGTGCTGGGTAACACCCAGTGGGGGCGACCCTAAGGATAGTGCAACAGAAATAAACCGCCTATTTTAATAATAGGTAAGGATGGAAAGGTGAGGTAAGAGCTCACCAGCAACTAGGCGACTAGTTGGCTCTGTAAACCCCATCTGGAGCAAGACCAAGCAGGGACAAATGGAGGTGGCTGCCCGCTGCCGTCCCGTAGGTAGGTCGCATGAACCTGTTGGTAACAATAGGTCTAGATAGATGACTGTCAGATACAGAACTCGGCTTATAGATTTAGTCGCATATTGTTAACATCTGCATTGTAGCAGATGTTATTTTTATTTTGTGACGGAATAAAAGAGGGGTTAGATTTATTTTAAACATTATAATATACAAATGAAAATTTACTTAGAATAAAATTAGTATCTGTAAAAATGCAAAAATAAAAATGTACCGTTGAGAGACAATTAGATAAAACAAACACAAAAACCAATACAATAGCAATACGATTCTCGATAATATCGAGAATCGTATTGCTATTTTGTTTAAATTGTTATATCATATATTAGAAATCAAATTACAAGGGGGATACTAAAAAATGAAAAGATTAATTGCTTTACTATTGATGTTAGTTTTAGCTATTTCAGTAGTTGGTTGTGGACCTAAGGAAGAAGAAGTTATTAAAATGGGATTTGTGCCTATGAAAGATGGGGACAAACTGATAGAATCTGTAGAACCATTGACAGAAATGTTATCTGATGAACTAGGCATAAAAGTAGAAGGATTTACTGCTACAAATTATGTTGGAGTAGTAGAAGGATTAGGTTCAGGACAAGTTGATTTTGGATTTATTCCACCTTTTGCTTATGTATTGGCAAATAGTGAAAGTGATGCAGAAGCTATATTAACATCATTAAACAAATCAGGAGAAGCAAACTACCGTTCACAGTTTATAGTAAGGAAGGATAGTGGTATAACTAGTTTTTCAGATATAAAGGGTAAAAAGGTAGCGTTTGTAGATCCATCTTCAACATCTGGATACTTATTTCCAGGAGCACATTTAATAAAAGAGGGAATAGACTTAGAAAATGATATAGAGTATGTATATGCTGGAGGACATGATAAGGCATTACAATTATTATTAAATGGTGATGTGGATGTGGCAACTACCTTTGTGGATTCAAGAGATAGATACAAGAAAGATTTTCCAGATGCTATGGAAAAAGCTGAAATATTAGGCTATACTGATTATATTCCAAATATATCTGTAACTATTAAAGGGGATATGGATAAAGAGCTTAAAGAAAAAATAAGAGCTGCATTGTTAAATATAGCAAAGAATGAAGAGGGGTCCACACTATTAAAAGATCTATTTAATATGTATGGATTTGAAGAGGCAACAGATAAAGACTATGATATTATAAGGGATACAGCAGAGACTATGGATATTGATTTAAAAGAGGCTAATTAGGAGTGAATACAATGCTTAAATCAGAAGGTTTAACTGTTTCTTATGATGGCAAAACATTGGCCATTGATGATATAAATATAGAAATTAAACAAGGAGAATTTGTAGGTATAATAGGTTCATCAGGAAGTGGCAAATCTACTTTATTAAAATCTATAAACTTATTGGTTAAACCCTCTAAAGGTAAGGTATATATAGATGATGTAGATATTACAAAACTAAATAATACTCAACTTAGGAATATAAGAAGACAGATAGGATTTGTTTTTCAAGATTACAACTTAATTGAAAAAGTTACTGTATTAGACAATGTACTGATAGGAAGACTTGGATATAAGTCTTCCCTAAAATCTTTTTTTGGCTTATTTAGTGATGAAGAATATGAAAGTGCAAGAAAAGCATTAATGCAAGTAGGCCTAAGTGAAAAGATATTTGAAAGAGCGGAAGAGCTAAGTGGAGGACAAAAACAAAGAGTAGCTATTGCTAAGACTCTTTGTCAGAGTCCAAAGATTATTTTGGCCGATGAACCAGTAGCAAGTTTAGATATAGCTACTTCGCAAAATATAATGAATTATTTTAAAGCTATTAACGATAATAAAAATATTACTATACTGATTAATCTTCATGATGTAAATTTGGCTAAGAAATATTGTCATAGGATCGTAGCTCTTAAAAAAGGTAAAATTCTTTATGATGGGAAAGCAGGTGATCTAAATAATGAACTCCTTAAAGAATTATACAGCTAAGAATAGATTACATAAAAGTTTATATTTTTTAGGAGCTATTATTATTTTGATTTTTCTCGGATTTAAAGTAGAGTTTGATTTTATAAGACTATATAAAGGGATTCCTAGTATGATTGACCTTTTTGTGAGGATGCTAAAGCCAAATACATCTTATGGTGTAGAAGTTTTTGACAAGTTAAATGAAACAATTCAAATAGCTATAGTATCATCTATAATAGGTGTATTGTTAGCATTGCCTTTTTCTCTTTTTATTGCAAATAATATTGCTCCAAATAAATATATAGGGACTATACTAAGTGGAGTATTTTCTTTTTTTAGAACTATACCAAGTCTAATATGGGCAGCAATTTTGGTAAGTATATTTAGTATAGGCAAATTTGCAGGAATAATTGCTCTCACTATTATTGCGTTTTTAATATCATTAAAATTATTTAGAGAATATATTGAAGCTATTAATGAAAATCAATTGAGTTCAATTAGATCAGTAGGTGCTAATGCTATACAAGTTTTAAGATATTGTGTTCTGCCTTATATATCTGAACTATCTGTTTCTATTTTTTTTATTGTACTTGAGACAAATATCCGTAGTGCAACTATTCTAGGGCTAGTAGGTGCTGGAGGAATAGGTCAGATTATGTGGAGAGATTTAAATCATCTTAGATATGATAATCTATCTACTTTAATATTGGTTTTATTTTTAACAATTTTAATTATAGATTTATTAAGTTTGTTTGTAAGAAAATATTTTATAAAAAAGACTATAAGATTTAGAGATATTAATACATATAGAAGGTTTAAAGTGTTTAAGATTTTTTATGTGCCAATCTTAGTGATATTATTGTTTTTATTTGCATTTAGTTCTTTAAATATTACTTATGATAGATTTGTATTAGGGATAGCACAGGGAAAGAATGTTATACTTAGAATGGTAAGAGTAGACATTACTTGCTTTTCTAAACTTATAGAAGGGATATTAGAAAGTTTTTTCATAGCTATATTTGCTACAATAGTAGGAGGATTATTGTCTTTAATTTTTTCATACTTAACAGCTTATAATACTTCACCTCATAAGGGAGTTTCTATATTTTTGAAGGGAATTATAAATATTTTAAGGACATTTCCCCCTATTATAACGGCAATAATATTTTTTAGAGGGGTAGGACCAGGACCTTTGGCTGGAGCTATGGCTCTTAGTATCTATACGACGGGGGTACTTACAAAAATGTATAGTGAAGTATTGGAAAGTGGAGAAAAGAATATACAAAATAGTATAATAACAACAGGAGCAACTAATTTCCAGTCTTATAGACATGGACTATTACCCCATACATTTTCAACCTTTGTTAGTTTAGCACTATATAGACTAGAATCAAATATTAGAAATTCAACTATTTTAGGAGTAATTGGTGCAGGAGGAATAGGTACTACCTTAGCTATGAATATAACATGGAGAAATTGGGAAAAAGTGGGCTTCCTACTTCTTGGTATATCTATAATGGTAATAATTATAGATAAATTAAGTCAATACTTAAGAAAGATATTTGCGTAAACCTATGATATATCCAAAATAGACTTGAATTAATTTATGCTATATAAAATTATAGCAGATAGTTTTACTGGAGATATTTAGTGAAATTGGATATGAAAAAAGCAATCCAATTTGAAATTTCATTAAAACAGTCGTTAACTTCCAATGATTTAAAAAAATATGGAGGTTAACGACTATTTTTTATACTAATTTTATCTAGAATTTTCGATACCAAAGCCTATAAGACTACCTAATATTATTAACATAAGTATTATTAACATAAGAACTCTATCATATTGTTTATTTTTTATATTTATTAGAAGAGCTTTTATACATAGGAAATATATACTTCCTACAATTATAATAGTATAGCTAAGAAGGCCATAATGACATATATACCAATCTAATATATTTGTAATGAAGTCTAATCTAGGCTCCAATGAATTTGACCACAATATTTCGCCTCCTAAAAATTGTTTATTATATTAAAACTTTTTCTTTTATCTTTGTAATTAGATGAGTTAATATAATTCCTAGGACTGCTGGCAATATCCAACCAAAACCACTATCAGCAAGAGGGAACATTTGGATAACCTTATTTATATAAGAGGTGTTAACACCCATTGCAGATAGACCATCTACTAGACTTACACAGAATGCTCCAATAGTTGCACCTAGATAAATGCGTTTATTTTGAATCAAGTTATCAAAAACATTAATAATTACTAATACAATTGCTATTGGATATACTATTTTTAAAATAGGATCGGCAAATACTACGATAGCTTCAACGCCTGTATTAGAAATGATTATACTTATTATAGTTGATATTATAATAGCAGTAGAGTATTTTACTTTATCTTTACTTAATTTATTGAAAAAATGTCCTACAGTTGCAGTAAGACTAACTGATGTTGTTAAACAAGCAGAATACACACATAATCCCAGTGCTACTTTTCCTAAACGACCTAATACTGCAGTAGTTATACTAGTTGTTAAAGCTGCTTTTTCTATATGTAGTGGGAAAATAGAACTACCTGTAGCTCCTAAATATAAAAGTCCTCCATAAACAATTCCTAAACCGATAGCTGCAATAAGACCTGTTTTTGCAACTACTTTGAATTGGTCTTTTTTATTTATTATACCTTTATTTTTTATATCATCAATTATTATACTACCAAAAACTATTGCAGCAAGTAAATCCATAGTTTGATATCCCTTTTCAAATCCTATGGAAAAAGGTTGAGATATTTGTGTATTTACAGGTATACCTATTGGAGTTGAAACACCTTTATAGATAATAATTGATATCATTATTAGGAGTATAGGTGTTAAAAATTTTCCAATAATATCCACAATGCCAGACGGCTTTATTGTTAGAAGTAAGGTTAATCCAAAAAAGATGATTGAACTCATAATTGGACCTATTGAAGATGAAAATGGTTTTACTCCTAATTCATAAGCAGTTGCTCCAATCCTAGGTGTAGCCAATAGTGGACCTATCAATAATATTATTATAGTACTAAATATTATGGCGAATTTGGAGCCAACTTTATTTAATAAACTGTCAATAGAGCCGCCAGATATGGCTATAGATAGTATTCCTAGTATAGGTAGACCTATACCAGTTAAAGAAAAACCTAATAGACTTGCTTTCCATTTTACTCCTGCTCCTAGGCCGATAGAGGGAGGAAAAATCAAATTTCCTGCGCCAAAAAACATTGCAAATAATGCAAAGCCAATAACTAAAATTTTTTTAGTGCCGAGTTTTTTCATTAGCCAACCTCCTTGAAAATTCAAAATATTTTTAAACAACCAAATATTATTATACCATAAATTATTGTAAAATTCTAAGAAATTAATATATTCTCACAATTGTTAAAAATATAGCAAAGTGGTTAGGGGTTGTAATATGTATATAATAAGGAATTTTAATAAAAGAAGCTCATTTTATATTAAAAAATGGAGATGTATCAGGAATATAAGACTTTATATTTTATATATAATCAAAAGGGGTTGTCAAAAGTTTAAAGATTATTGTTCAAAACACTGAAGGATATTAAATGGAAAGGATTCTAGCTGGTGTTACATTTGGTTTTATTTATAAAATCTCAGAAAATGTCAAAATTTGCGAAAGATTTATGAAGGAATTACCTACTTTTATGGAGAATATTGGAATAAAAGGAGGTATGATTATGATAAAAACACTAAATGATATTTTTGAAAAAATTATAAGTTTATCAGAAAAAAGAAGATTAATTAGAAAAAATATTAAAGAGAATTTTACATATATCATATCTAATAAACCAGATATAAAACTGAGAAAAACAGAGAAAGAATTAAAAAAATTACTAGAACAAATAGATTATGAGACGATAAAAATTATCCAGAATATAATATATTTGGGTAGAGATAGAGAATACGATATAGAATCTACATTAGAAGATATTTTCAGAAGTACTAAACGCAGTGTATCCAAATCAGAATATATCAATAAGAAAGTTGAAATAGAACATATACTTGAAAAATATTTATTAGATATACATTTAAAAAATGGACTTAAAATTTTGAATATAAATTATAAAACAAATAACAAAGAATACTGAAAGGAAAATGTTCTTTATTTATATAGCAAAAAAAACAACTCTACTGAAAACAGTAGAGTTTTGTAATTATTAAAGGGGACTTTGTTAGGTGTAGTAACATCGTCTAGATATATATTAATAAACAATTGTGTAGAAAATATGAACAATCTATGAATAAATAGAAAAAATTAAAGATATATAAAAAACATATTTTTATATGATTAAACATATATTAACAGGGTATGTTTATATACAGAGAGATAATACATAAAGTATTATAAAAGGAGGAGATAGTGTTGTCACAATATCATGAATCAGTAGAAAAATTAGATGAAAAGACTAAAGATTTTACAAGGGCATTAAATAGTTTAAAAGAAGAAATAGAGGCGGTAGATTGGTACAATCAGAGGGTGAATGCATCTTCAGATGAAAGTCTAAAGGCCATAATGGCACATAATAGGGATGAAGAGATAGAGCATGCATGTATGACAATAGAGTGGCTAAGGAGAAATATGGACGGATGGGATGCAGAATTAAGACAGTATCTATTTACAGAAGGTGATATTACTGAATTGGAAGAAGAACAAGGTGATGAAGGGTCCCAGAGCACAAAAAAAGGTCTTAATATAGGCGATTTGAAATAATCAAAAGGAGGAATAAAGATATGTTAAAAAGGGAATTAGCACCCATTACAGATAAAGTATGGGAAGAAATTGATGAAAGGGCATCAGATGTATTGAAGACTTTTCTTTCAGCAAGAAAGGTAGTAAAAGTAGAGGGCCCAAAAGGTTGGGATTATACAGCTATAGAAGATGGTAGGTTAAAAGGTGTAGATGTAGAAGAAGATGATATTTCTTTTGGAATATATGATATAAAGCCTTTAATTGAAACAAGAATGGAATTTGCATTAGATAGATGGGAGTTAGATAACCTTACTAGAGGAGCTAAAGACATAGATTTAGAGCCATTGGAAGATGCTGTTAAGAAGATTGCTATGTTTGAAGAGGATGCTGTATATAATGGCTTGGAAAAAGGTTCTATACAGGGGCTAGTAAATGAAGCAAATACTAAATTGAAGTTTGGTAAGAACAGTGCTGAAATTTTGGAAAATATATCTGAAGGTATATTAAATCTAAAGAAGGCGTATGCAGAAGGTCCATATACATTAGTAGTAGGTGAAGAAGCATTTAAAAGAATAAATTCAGAATCTAGTGGATATCCATTATTGAAAAGAATAGAGTCTTTGATAGGAGGTAATATAGTTCTTAGTCATGCATTAGATGGAGCTTTATTATTACCATTTGATCATGATGATTTAGAATTAACTGTAGGCAATGACTTTTCTATAGGATATCAAGCCCATGACATAAAAAAGATTAGATTTTTTATTACGGAATCTTTTACGTTCAGAGTTCTTGACCCCAACATAATTGTAAAATATAATATGTAATAGGGTGTAAAGCCCTCTTGCCATTTTGGTGAGAGGGCTTTTAAATTTTAACAGCGAAAAGAGGAGTGTAGAAATGAAAAGAACAATCGTATTTGTAATAATAATTTTACTATTATCTACAGCATTTATCGGGTGTCAAAGGAAAGAATTGACTGGAGATGAGAAGATAATTAAAGAATATGCATTGATGGTAAAAGATAATGTGGAACCTTTAGAGTTAATAAAATATGTAGATAAAAATATATCTAAAGTAAACGAGAAAAATGCAGATAGATTAATTATGGGAATAGAAAAAGCTAAGGAATTCCATATAGGAAGATATACCAGTATAGTATTTGATAAAGAAAGGCAAAAAAAATTGATAGCATTATTTCCAAATAAATTTGAATATAACAGGATAGAAGAGATTCAAGATGAAGGATTAAAGGAAGCTGTAGTAGAAATGTATAACGGAGGATATAAATTACAAAATATAGAAGGCGCATATTATCCTGCTCTAGATTATGAATATTTAAAAAAATATAATAAATATCTTTCTGGAGAAATAAACGACTATATAGAAATAATGGCTAAAGAAAGTGGCGAACAGGCTATTATAGAGGGACATAGAGCTGTGGATTGGGACGAATTAGAGTCTAGAACCATAAATGCTGAGAATTATATAAATAAGTATCCAGAGGCAGTCAGAAGGCCAGTCATTGGAGAAGTATTATTTCATTATCTTAAAGTTTATCTATTAGATGATGGCAAGGTTGATCTCGAAAATAATACAATTAAAACTGAAGTTATAAAAGAATATGAAAAGGTAATTGAAAATCATCCAAATATGGTTACAACAGAGATTTTAAAGGAATATGTTGATATAGTAAAGAAGAACAATTACAAAGTTACAAAAGATGTAGAAAATTATGAAAAAACATTTTATGTAAAAGGGTTAATGGATATAAATAAAAAGTTTGATTTAGACTAGAACAGAGTACCACCTAATATTTTGATTATATTATAATGTATATATAATATAAAATGGTGAATCTTATAATGTGTAAAATTATTAAAAACACCTGAGCTCAGGTGTTTTTAATAATTTTACACATTAAACCTAAATTCTACTACATCTCCATCTTTCATGATATAATCTTTGCCTTCCAGTCTTAATAATCCCTTTTCTTTAGCTTGGGGATAGCCGCCACATCCTTTTAATGCTTCGAAATCTATTACTTCTGCTCGGATGAATCCCCTTTCTATATCTGAGTGGATCTTGCCAGCTGCTTGAGGTGCCTTAGTCCCTTCCTTTATGGTCCAAGCCCTTACTTCTTTGGGACCTGCTGTCAAGAAGGATATAAGGCCTAATAATTTGTAACTGGCCTTTATAAGCTTGTCTAGTCCTGATTCTTTTAGCCCTAATTCATTTAGGAATTCCATTTTTTCATTGTCTTCTAATTCTGACACTTCAGCTTCTATTTTACCGCATAATGTTATAACTTCAGAGCCTTCTTTAGAGGCATGTGCCTTTACTTGTTTTACAAATTCATTATCGGTCTCTGAAATTATGTCTTCTTCGGAAATATTTGTAGCATATAGTACAGGTTTATTAGATAATAAATTTAATTGTTTTATAATTTTTTTCTCTTCTTCATCAAATTCTATGCTACGAACAGGATTGCCTTTTTCCAAGGTATCAACTATTATTTTTAATATCTCTAGTTCTTTTTTTAGGGATTTATCATTTTTAACTAATTTTTCTGTTTTAGCTAGTCTTTTACTCATTATTTCTAAATCTGACAATATAAGCTCAAGGTCTATAATCTCTATATCTCTAAGGGGATCTATGTTTCCTTCTACATGAGTTATGTTTTCATCTTCGAAACACCTTATGACATGTACTATAGCTTCAACCTCTCTTATATGTGACAAGAATTTATTTCCTAATCCTTCACCTTTACTAGCCCCTTTAACAAGGCCTGCTATATCGAAAAATTCAATTGCTGTAGGTACTTTTTTAGCGGCATTAAACATTTTTTCTAATACATCTAACCTTTCGTCTGGTACTGAAACAACTCCCACATTGGGTTCTATGGTACAAAAGGGATAATTGGCCGATTCAGCCCCTGCCGATGTAATTGCATTAAACAAAGTACTTTTTCCTACGTTTGGTAAACCTACTATTCCTAATTTCATATATTTGTATCTTCCTTTCAATATTATTTATAATTTACAACTTTAATTATATTATAATTTCAAATCAGTAGTTATTGATCAATAACTATCAACTATATAATATATAACAGATTAAATTATACATCAACACTGGATTGTATTCAACTTAACCTATTCTTAACATTTCATTAACAATATCACAACACATATATTGGTTATTGCTGGTATAATCATTTTTGAAGTTAGGAAATTAAATTAATTGTATGAAAGGGGACATAAAATGAAATCTTTAAGAAATTCAAAAATGATAATTTTAGTGATGGTGTTATTGCTTTCAATTTCAGTATTTGTAGGATGTAGTGGTGAAAATGATAGTAATGGTAATGATGGTCAGGAGCAGTCTTCAGATAACGGTGAAGGTGGTAAAACTGGTGGCGAATCTGATGGGTTAGAAGGTACTATTTCAATAGCAGGGTCTACATCAGTTACACCCCTTGCAGAAAAATTAGCTGCTGCATTTATGGAAGCAAATCCAAATGTTAAGATTGATGTACAGGGCATAGGTTCATCTGCTGGTGTTAAAGCATCTAATGAAGGGGCAGCAGATATAGGAATGGCATCAAGAAATTTAAAAGAAGCAGAAAAAGAATGGGGATTGACTGAACATATAATAGCCTATGATGGTATAGCAGTAGTTGTACATCCAAGTAATGATGTTGAAGGTTTAGATAAAGAAATGATAACAAAGATATTTAAAGGTGAAATAAAAAATTGGAAAGAAGTTGGAGGAAAAGATGATGAAATTTTAGTTGTAAGTCGTGAAGCTGGTTCTGGAACTAGAGGTGCTTTTGAGGGAATAATGGATTTGGAAGAAAAAAATGATGACGGCAAAAAGATAAGTGCTGTAAGACAAGATGCATTGATAGCTGAAGGAAATGGAGCTGTAAGACAAAACATAGCAGGTAAAGAAAATGCCATAGGATATATTTCGTTATCATATATGAATGAATCTGTTAAAGGAGTTAAAGTAGAGGGTGTTGAACCTACTGTGGAAAAAATATTAGCTGGAGAATATAAAGTGTCAAGACCATTTTTGATGTTAACTAAAGGAGATATGAATCAACTAGTTAAAGCATATATGGATTTTGTAATGAGTGATGAGGGACAAGAAATAGTGTCAGAAAAGGGTATACCAGTTAAATAGATTTATACTGACTAATAGTTTTAGTTTAAGATAGAGGGGCGAAATCGTCCCTCTTACTGTCAAGTATACTAAGAAATTATATTCAGGACATTTGCTGGAGGGATGTGTTATGTTGCAAGGTGAAAACATAATATTAAACGATGATAATAGAGATAATATGGATGAAACTAATATGAAAGAAAATAAAAAGAATATTGATTATATGGGTGAAAACAAGAAGAATTCATTGTTAGAAAAAATAGTGGAAATAATATTTTTTCTAAGTGCATGTGTAGCAATAATAAGTATAGGTACTATAACCATATTTATATTTATAAAAGGAAGTCCTGCCATTTTCAAGATAGGTATTAAGGATTTTGTATTGGGAAAAGAATGGCAACCTATGGCCGATATATATGGCATATTTCCCATGATTATAGCATCGGTTTATGCTACTTTGGGGGCTATAGTGATAGGGGTGCCAATAGGATTGTTTACAGCTATTTTTATAGCCGAATTGGCACCACCATGGCTTGTGAAAATAGTTCGTCCAGCAGTAGAACTTTTAGCAGGTATACCTTCCGTTGTATATGGTTTTTTTGGATTGATAGTTATTGTACCAATGATAGACAAATATTTTGGTGGTGGAGGAAATAGTCTGTTAGCTGCTTCTATAATACTTGGGGTTATGATTTTACCTACTATTGTGAGCATATCTGAAACATCTATAAGGGCAGTACCCAATGAATATAAAGAAGGCTCTCTTGCAATGGGTGCATCTCATATACAGACTATATTTAAAGTAATAATACCAGCAGCTAAATCTGGTATACTGGCAGCAGTTGTATTAGGTATAGGAAGAGCTATTGGAGAAACCATGGCAGTTATTCTAGTTGCAGGTAATACGCCTATGATACCTGGATCTTTATTAGATAGAGTTAGACCTATGACGGCTAATATAGCATTGGAGATGGGATATGCATTTGGACTTCATCAAGAGGCCCTTTTTGCCACAGGTGTAATACTATTTATATTTATTATGATTTTAAATATAATTTTAAACATGGTAACTTATAGGGCAGGTGAAAAATAATGGAAATTAGAAAAATAAAGGATGGTATAACTAAGAGTATTATATGGTCAGCAGCGATATTAACTGTAGGTATACTTGTATGGATAATATCTTATATTGTTATAAATGGAATATCAGAGATAGATATAGAATTTCTAACCACAGCACCAGTAGCAGAAGAGGGTGGGATATTTCCTATGATTTTTATAACAATATATATTATACTAATAACTATTGCCATAGCAACACCTATAGGCATATTTGCAGCAATATATTTAGTTGAATATGCAAAGCCTGGTAAGATAGTTAGAACTATAAGGTTTGCTACTGAGAGTTTGGCGGGGATACCTTCTGTAATATTTGGACTTTTTGGGATGTTATTTTTTGTTACTACATTAAAATTTAGTTGGTCCATAATGTCGGGGGCTTTAACCCTTAGTATTATGGTACTACCTACAATAATTCGGACCACAGAAGAAGCATTAAAATCAGTGCCAAATTCTTATAGAGAAGGAAGTTTGGCGTTGGGTGCATCTAAACTTAGGACTATAACATTTGCTGTATTACCCAGTGCTATACCTGGGATATTAACTGCTGTAATACTAAGTGTAGGAAGAATAGTGGGAGAAACAGCAGCCGTCTATTTTACTGCTGGTACTGTGGCTAGGATGCCTGGTTCGGTGATGGAATCAGGTAGAACATTGGCTGTGCATTTATATATATTGGCGAAAGAAGCATTATCATTTAGTAAGGCTTTTGCAACCGCTACTATCTTGATAGCAGTGGTGCTAATTATAAATATTATAACTAATATGTTGGCTTCTAAATTAAACAAAACTGGTGTTTAAGATTTTATAGGGGTGAGAAAATGACTGAAAATAAAATAACTGTTAGAGATTTAAATCTTTTTTATGGAGATTTTCAAGCACTTAAGAATATAAATATTGATATAGATAAAAATAAAATAACAGCATTAATAGGACCCTCTGGTTGTGGTAAGTCTACTTTTTTAAAGACTTTAAATAGAATGAATGATCTTGTAGAGGGAGTAAAAATAACTGGAGATGTGTTAATTGATGGACATGATATATATAAGAATATAGATGTTATAAAGTTGAGAAAAAGGGTTGGGATGGTATTTCAAAAGCCAAATCCATTTCCCATGAGTATATATGATAATATAGCATATGGGCCTAGGGCTCATGGAATTAAAAGGAAGTCTGTATTAGATGAAATAGTTGAAAAGAGTCTAAGGGATGCAGCTATATGGGATGAAGTTAAAGATAGGTTAAAGAAAAATGCATTGGGTATGTCAGGAGGTCAGCAACAGAGGCTATGTATAGCTAGAGCATTGGCAGTGGAACCTGATGTATTATTAATGGATGAACCAACATCTGCACTTGATCCTATAGCCACAGCTAGAATAGAAGAGCTTACAGAGGAATTAAAGGAAAAGTATACTATAGTTATAGTTACCCATTCTATGCAGCAAGCAGGGAGAATATCTGATAATACAGCATTCTTCTTATTAGGAGAATTAATAGAATTTAGTGAAACAGCTAAGATTTTTTCCAATCCAAGTGATAAAAGGACAGAAGATTATATAACAGGAAGATTTGGTTAACGGGGAGGTATGAAGCATTGAGAAGAAATTTTGATTATCAATTACAAGAATTACAGGAAATGCTATTAAAAATGGGTGCATTGGTTGAAAATATAATAGAGCTTGCTATAGATTCATTAGTTAAACAAGATGTAGAAATGGCAGATAGAGTGATAATTCTAGATGACAAAGCAGATAAAATGGAAGTAGAGATAGAAATAAAATGTCTTGAACTTATTGCATTACAACAACCTAAGGCAAAAGACTTAAGAAAAATAAGTTCTATTTTAAAAATAATAACAGATTTAGAAAGAATAGGAGACCATGGAGTAAATATTTCTAAGGCAACAAAAAAAATGTCCAATGAGAAATATATAAAACCGTTGATAGACATCCCTAAAATGGCAAATCATGCTAAAATGATGATAAAAAAAAGTTTAGATAGTTTTGTAAAAGAAGATGTAAAATTAGCTGAAGGAGTCGCTAACACAGATGATATAGTAGATGATATATATGAGTCAATGTATGTGGAATTATTAGAAATGTTGAGTAAGGACAAAAGTATTATGAATCAAGTGATAGATTTATTGTTTATAGGAAGATATATTGAACGAATTGCTGATCATACAACTAATATATGTGAAAGAGTAATATATATGGTAACAAGTGAAAGGGTTGAATTTTAAAAAAGAAGTAATAAAAAGTGAAAAATAAGAAACAATAAATATGGGAGGTGTGAAATTTGCAAAAGAGAAGTCTATTTACCCTAATAATATTTATTGTTTCTTTTTCTTTGATGGCTTGTCAACCAGCAGAAAAGCCTAACTTACCTGATAACAATAACACCAATGACATAGGAAGATACAATAATAACAATAACAACATGAATAACAATATGAATAATGATATGAATATGGATAATAATATGTCTGCTAGGGCTGAAAACATAGCTGATAGTGTAGTTGATATAGCAGGTGTAGATGATGCAACTGTTGTTATTACAGGAGATACTGCATTGGTAGGTGTAGATATAGCTGGAAATGATAATGGAGAGGTAACGGATAAGTTAAAAAGAAGTATAATTAATGTAGTAAAAAAAGTAGATAACAGAATAGACAATGTGATTGTGACTGCTTCTCCTGATTTTTTTGATAGAATAGATAATATAGCAAGAGATATAAAAAGAGGAAAACCTCTATCAGGATTTGTAGATGAAGTAAACGAAATAATTAGAAGGGTAGCTCCTACTGCAGATTAACAAAAAATCCAGTCTTAAGACTGGATTTTTTTGTTTTTAAGAACTCTTTTGTGAAAAATTATTTTAAATATTAAATATCGGGTATAATAGAACTATTATAGATATAAATATAAATTAATATTTTAATTTAAATATAAAGTTGGAGGTATAAAATATGGCAGATATTATACGAAGAGAAATTGATAATGCTGTAAATGTAAACATAATTAATTCTCAAAAATTCAAATCACAATTGATAAGTATCCATATAGCAAGACCACTTTCAAAGAAAGAGGTTACATTGAATGCTTTAATACCTTATGTATTGAAAAGAGGTACAAAAAATTTTAATAGAGCTATAGATATAGAACGGAAACTAGAAGAATTATATGGTTCTCAAATGATTTCTACTATAGATAAGAAGGGAGAGAAACAGATTTTAACCTTTGCTATAGAAGGTCCTTTAGATCAATTTGTAAAAGCAGAAGGAATGCTTCTAGAGAGTATAAAGTTGATAAATGATATAGTAAATAATCCTTATATTTTATCAAATGAATTTAAAGATACTTATGTTGAACAAGAGAAAAAAAATCTTATGAATAGAATACAAGGAAGAATAAATAATAAAAAGCGATATGCAGTAGATAGATGTATAGAAGAAATGTGCAAAAATGAATCATATAGTTTGTATAAATATGGATATGTACAGGATTTAAAAGATATAAATGGCAAAAAATTATATGAACATTATAAAGAGATTATGGCAACTAGCCCCATAGAAATAAGTGTTGTGGGAAATGTTGATGTAGATGATACTATAAAACTATTAAAAGAAAATCTAAAGTTCGAGAGAGAAAATATAATTGAAATACCTAAAGAGGTTATAAAAAAAGAAGTTAAGACTAAAAATATGGTAACAGAAGAAATGGATATAAACCAAGGGAAAATAACTATGGGATTTAGAACAAATATAGATTATAAAGATGAACTCTACGAGCCTTTTTTGATAGCTAATAATATATTAGGAGGAGGACCCAATTCTAAACTATTTTTAAATGTGAGAGAGAAAGAGAGTCTCGCCTACTATATAAATTCTAGAACGTATAAATACAAGGGAATAATGTTAATATCAGGTGGAATTGATTTTGATAAATTTGATAAATCAATTGACATAATAAAAGAACAAGTAGAGGCACTTAAAAAAGGGAATTTCAGTGATGATGATATAGATCAAGCTAAAAAAGCCTTAATTACATCTATTCAGTCTATGACAGATAGTAATTATTCTATTTCTGATTTTTATGTAAGTCGAGCACTTTCTAAAGATAAAAAGGATATCTCTGAGATTATAAACAATATTAAAAATACAAATAGAGATAAAATAATTGAAGCTGTTAGCAAATTAAGCCTAGATACTATATACTTTTTAAAAAGCAAAGAAGAAAATGCTGAAGGGAGGAATATAAATGGAAATTAAAGAATTAGCAAGTGATAGACTAGAGGAAAAAATAAGAGAAGTACAATTAGATAATGGGCTTAAGTTATTTTATATGCCTAAAAAGGGATTTAGTAAAAAGTATGCTATATTTACTACCAAATATGGCTCCAATGACAATAGATTTGTACCTTTAGGAAAAGATGAGTTTGAAGATGTTCCTGAGGGTATAGCCCATTTTCTAGAACACAAACTTTTTGAAGAACCTGAAGGCAATATTTTCAATGAATTTTCAAAATTGGGCTCATATGTTAATGCATTTACTAACTTTAATCAGACAGCGTATTTATTTTCATGTACAGAAAATTTCTATGAGAATTTAAGCCTATTAATAAAATTTGTTCAAAATCCTTATTTTACAGATGAAAATGTTAATAAAGAAAAGGGGATAATTGAACAAGAAATAAAAATGTATGATGATGAGCCTGGATGGAAGGTATTTTTTAATTGTCTCAAAGGTATGTATAAAAAACATCCAGTAAGAATTGATATAGCTGGGACAGTTGAATCTATAAATAAAATAACTAAGGAAACATTATATAAGTGCTATAATACCTTTTATCATCCCAGTAATATGATTCTATTTATGATTGGAGATTTAGATTTTGAGAAGTCTATTGATAAAATAATGAATGTTATGAAGGAAAGTCCTTCTAATAATGTTAAGGAAATAAAAAGATTCTATTCTAAAGAACCTAAAGAGATAAACGAAAAGTATATAGAAGAATCATTGGCAGTATCAGTGCCTCTTTTTAATATGGGGTTTAAAGATTTAGACATAGGTACTGATGGGACAGAATTGTTGAAAAGAAATATAGAAACAGAAATATTGCTAGAGATGTTGTTTGGTAGCAGTACAGAATTCTATCAATATTTATATGATAGTGGATTGATAGATAATAGCTTTGGATTCCAGTATGTTGGACATAAGGACTATGGGCATTCTATTATAGGTGGCCAATCAGAGGATCCTAACAAGGTATCTGAAGAGATACTTAAATATGTAGAGAAATTAAAGCTTGAAGGATTAAAAGAAGAATTATTTATTAGAATGAAGAATAAACTTATGGGTTATCATATAATGGATTTCAATTCTTTAGAGAACATAGCCAATGGATTTGCGTCTTATTATTTTGACAATATATCATTATTTGACTATATATATATATTAGAAAAAATTACATTAAAGGATGTAGAAAATAGGCTAAAAGCTCATTTGACCAAAGATAACTACACTTTATCTATTATATATCCAAGGAAAGATATATAGTTAGATTTAGTTAGTGTAAAAAAAGGAAATGTAGTAAGAAAATTATTTATATTATTTAAAAACTATGATATTATATAAAATGGGCTGCTAGGGCGTTTCTTAGTAGCTCAATTATTTGATTTTTTAGGAGGTAAAAGTATTGGAACCAGTAGCTTTTGAAATATTTGGTATATCTATAAGGTGGTATGGTATATTAATATCCTTAGGTCTTTTATTAGGAGCTATACTAGCTATAAAAGAATGTAAAAGAATAGGGTTTAATGAAGAAAAATTAATAGATCTTTTATTATTTGCTGTACCTGCAGCAATAATAGGAGCCCGTTTATACTATGTAATATTTTCTTGGGAATATTATAGATGGGATTTTATGAAAATTATTAACATAAGGGGTGGAGGATTGGCAATTCATGGAGGAATAATTGCCAGTGTATTGACTGCAATTATATTTTGTAAAATTAAAAAAATTGATTTCTGGTTAATTGCAGATATAACTGCACCTAGTATTATATTAGGTCAAGCTATAGGAAGATGGGGAAATTTTATAAATAAAGAGGCATATGGAACACCTACAGATCTGCCTTGGGCTATACTAGTAGATGGGCAAAGGGTTCATCCAACATTTTTGTATGAATCTTTATGGAATTTGTTGATTTTTTTCTTTTTGATTTGGTATAGAAAAAATAAAAAACAATTTAATGGAGAAGTATTTTTATTGTATTTATCTCTATATTCTGTGGGAAGGTTCTTTATAGAAGGTCTGAGGATAGACAGTCTAATGTTGGGACCTCTTAGAGTGGCTCAAGTTATAAGCTTGATAATTATATTATTATCTACTGCTATTTTTATATATAAAAAAAGAGTTAAAAGTCTATAAATGTAAAGGAAATTATAAAAAAAGAAGTATGCTAGAGAAATATGGTGTCAAATCTTAAAAAATACTGTAAAAGAAAAAAGTGGATAATTGACTATTTTTGGATGATATAATACAATATATATACCATTTGAGGGGAGGTCTTAAATTATGACATTAATGGACAAGATTGACGAATTAAGAGACAAGCTTAATAAGTCTATAGAGTGTGAAGACAATTTTGAGGAACTGTATGAATTAAGTAAGAGGCTTGATAAATTAATAGTATCTTATTATGCTAATAAAAATAATAAGATGTCAAGCTAAAGAAACTCCCCACTTTAAACCACTTGTAAATTAGAAAAATTTTAATAGTAATTTTTTGTTTATCAGACTAAATGCCTATTGTTTTTTAAAAATATAGGTATTTGGTCTGTATTTTTTTGCAAAAAAAATTTTTTTATTATTTAAAGAAGGATTTTAGATTACCACTATAGAATAGGAATAATGTAAGTGGTTTAAAGTGGGGGAAAGTGGTATAAAGACCATGTCAGTGGGGTGGGTTGTATGTTTATTGGAGAGTATCAGCATTCTTTAGATACTAAGGGCAGAGTCATAATTCCATCTAAATTCAGAGATGAATTAGGGGATGTATTTGTTATGACTAAAGGACTAGATAACTGTCTTTTTGTTTATCCTATGGAAGAATGGAATATTTTACAAAACAAACTTAAGACTTTACCTCTTACTAAAAAAGATGCTAGGGCATTTGTTAGATTTTTCTTTTCTGGAGCTACTGAATGTCAATTAGATAAACAGGGAAGAATATTGGTACCTTCAAATTTAAGGAAACATAGTGACATTACTAAAGAAGTGGTAATTATAGGTGTGTCAAACAGATTAGAATTATGGGATAGGGAAAGATGGGATGAATATAATACAGATGCAGATTTGAATTATGAAAGTATCGCAGAAAAGATGGTGGAATTAGGAATATGAGTTTAAGAGGTGACTGTATTGGAATATAAACATGTATCAGTTTTATATGATGAGGCATTAGAAGGCCTTAATATAAAAAAAGATGGTATATATATAGATGGAACTTTAGGAGGCGCTGGTCATTCAAAGGGCATATTGGATAGACTTGATACTGGAAAGCTTATAGGTATAGATCAAGATATCAATGCAATAAATAATGCTAAAAAGAAGCTTAAGGAATATGAAGATAAAGTTATTTTGGTTCATAATAATTTTAAAAATATAAAGAGCATATTAAAGGATTTAGATATAGATACTGTAGATGGGGTATTATTGGATTTGGGAGTATCATCCTATCAGCTTGATGAAGCATCTAGAGGTTTTTCATATATGCAGGATGCTCCACTAGATATGAGGATGGATGAATTTAGCAAGATTTCTGCTTGGGATATAGTAAATAATTATTCGGAAGAAGAGCTAAACAGGATAATAAGTGAATATGGTGAAGAGCGATGGTCGAAAAGAATAGCTAAGTTTATAGTTAATGAAAGAATGGATAAATCTATCGATACTACAAGAGAATTAGTAAGTGTTATAAAGAAGGCGATACCAAAAGGAGCTAGAAACGATGGCCCTCATCCTGGGAAGCGTACATTTCAAGCTATTAGAATAGAAGTGAATAAAGAGCTTTCCATATTGAAAGATGCAATACTGGATATTGCTTCTGTTTTAAACACTAAAGGAAGGATATGTATAATAACATTTCATTCTCTGGAAGATAGAATAGTAAAAAATACATTTAAGTATTTGTATAAAGATTGCATATGTCCAACAGAATATCCAATATGTAGATGTGACAAAAAAAGAGAGATTAAGATCATAACTAAAAAACCTATAATGCCATCGCAATATGAAATAGAAACAAATCCTAGAGCTAGAAGTGCAAAATTGAGAATTGCTCAAAAGATTTAGTGTTCTAAAAGCTGAAAGGGGTGAATAAATTTGATAGTAGCAAAAAAAGAATTAGAATATTATAATGAAAATTCTAAGTACCCAAAACCTAAGAAAAGAGCAGAAAATAAAAAAAATAAAAAAAGTAATGTTAAAATTAAGGTGAAAGTATTTACCCTTGCAGCGATTACATTTTCAATTTGTTTAATAGTATTATTAAGATATGCATATATTTCTCAACTAAAGTATGACATAGTGAATTTTGAAGGAAATATAGAAGAGTTAAATAAGGAAAAACAAAAGCTAGCATTGGAATTAGAGGCTATTAAAGAGTCAGGATTAATAGAAAGGAAGGCCATAAATGAACTTAATATGGTTTATCCTAAAGATGAACAGGTTGTTTATATAGAGATAGATGCTGATAAACAAGTCTATAATGAAAAAGGAAATATAAAGAGTCAACAATCAAAGGGTATAATAACTGTGATAAAGAATAAGATAAATGGGTTATTTGGTTTAATACAGTAAAGGCAAGGGGGCTTTTTAATGGCATCGCCTACTAGGACTACAAAAAAAAGACTTTTGTTTACTCTTTTTATGATATGTTTAGGTATTTTATTACTAACCAGTAGATTAGGATATATACAGATAGTTACAGGAGATAAATTGAGAAAAGAGGCCTTAGAGCAATGGACTAGAGATATCCCAGTAGAAGCCAAACGGGGAATAATATATGATAGAAATGGTAAAAAATTAGCTGTAAGCATTAGTACAAATACTATTTGGTGTAGACCAGCTGATGTAGAGAATCCTGACGAAACTGCTGGAGAAATAGCTGATATATTAGGACTGGAAAGAGATGATGTGTATAAAGATATAACTAGCAATCAAAGCTTAGTTAGGATAAAGATGTGGGTAGATAAAGATACAGCAGATACTTTAAGAGATAAGGGATTAAAAGGCATTGAAATCGTAGATGACAATAGGAGATATTATCCCTTTGGGAATTTTGCATCTCAAATACTTGGTTTTACTAATATAGACAATGTGGGGCTTTATGGTATAGAGAGGACTTATAATAAATATTTAAGTGGTACTCCAGGAAGATGGATAAAGACTGTAGATGCAAAGAATATGGAGATGCCTTATAATAATGAAAGGTTGTATGACCCTAAAAATGGTATGAGTGTAATGCTTACTATAGATGAGACAATACAACATTTTGCAGAAAAGGCTGCTATAGAGACATTGGTAAGAAACAAGGCTAAAAATGTTTCTATACTGATAATGGAACCTAAAACAGGTGATTTACTTGCAATGACTACTAAGCCTGATTACAATCCCAATGACAATAAGGCATTATTATACAATCCTGAAAAACCTTGGGAAATATTAAGTGAAGAGGATATAACTTTTTGGAGGAATAAACCTTGGGTGGAAAAAGAACAAGAGCTTTATGATAGTTGGAGAAATTTTCCTATAAATGATGTTTACGAACCAGGTTCTACATTCAAGATTATAACTTCTGCTGCTGGGCTAGAAGAAAATGTAGTTAAACCTGATAGTCCATTTCATTGTGATGGTTACATAACTCAGGTAAAAGGTGCTAGACTTAAATGTTGGAGTTATTATAATCCCCATGGAGATGAGACTTTTAAGGAAGGAGCTCAGAATTCTTGTAATGAGGTTTTTGTTGAATTAGGATTACGATTAGGTAAGGAGAGAATGTATAAATATGCTAAGGCCTTTGGATTTGGCGAAAAAACAGGTATAGAATTGCCAGGAGAGGCGTTGGGGTTTGTGAGGCACTATGATAATATGAGGGAAGTAAACCTTGCTACCATATCATATGGTCAAGGTATATCTGTTACCCCTATTCAGATGATAACTGCTATATCTGCTGCATCTAATGGTGGATATTTAATGAGACCTAATATAGTAAAAAGGATAATAGATGAAGAGGGAGGTACAGTAGAAGAAATAGAGCCAAAGGTGAGAAGGCAAGTTATTTCTAATAGAACATCTAAAACATTACTTGATATTTTAGAATCAGTTGTATCCGAGGGTACTGGGAAAAAGGCATATGTACCAGGATATAGAGTTGGAGGAAAGACGGGGACTGCACAGAAGGTTATTGATGGAAGATATGTTCAAGGAAAATATGTATCTTCTTTTGCAGCAATAGCTCCAGTTAATGATCCTAAAATGGCTGTACTAGTCTTGATAGATGAACCAGGAACAGGCCAATACTATGGAGGACAGATAGCTGGACCTGTAGCAGGTCAAATTATCAAGGATACATTAAATTATCTGGAAGTAGAGCCTCAATTTACAGAAAAAGAAGAAAAAGAATTGGAAGGACAGATAGTGGTAGTTCCTGATGTTAGAGGAAAGACTATTGTTGAGGCTTCTAATACGTTAAAACAATTAGGGCTTTCTTATAATACTGAAATTTTAGAAGTAGAAAAAGATAATAAAGTCATAGATCAATTTCCATTACCTGGAACTAAAGTTCATAAGAGCTCTATGATAGATCTTTATATGAATACTAGAAGACAGAGAGATAATATGATTATTATGCCAAATTTGATAGGAAAAAACGAGGAAGAGGTGGCGAATATATTAAATAGATTGAGTTTAAGATTTAAATTCAAGGGTGAAGGCACAGCTATCTCTCAAAATCCTAAAGCAGGTAGTACTGTGAATTTCAACTCTCTTGTTGAGGTTGAATTTGAAAAGACAAATTCAAACTAATCAAAGGCAACTTCAAACAAATTTTGTTTGAATGTTGCCTTTTAAAAAGAAATAAATGGTAATTTTTTAAAAATGTATATTGTGAGGTGTAAATAGTGAAATTATCCCAGTTATTAGAGAATATATCTTATGTGGAATTTAAAAATTATAAAGATGTAGATATTTTAGGGATTGCATATGATTCCAGAAAAATAAAACAAGACTTTATTTTTGTAGCCATAGAAGGATTTAAGGTAGATGGGCATAGATATGTAGAAGATGCAATATCTAAAGGCGCAAAGGCTGTAATGGTAGAAAAGTATGTAGATGCGGTGGACAACATTATACAAATAAAAGTAAAAGATACTAGAGAGGCATTGGCTGATATTTCAGCAAATTTTTATAATAGACCCTCTGAAAATTTACGATTAGTTGGAATAACTGGTACTAATGGAAAAACAACTACAACATATTTGATTAAATCTATTTTAGAGGTGTATAATAAAAAAGTTGGTCTAATAGGTACCATTGGAAATATAATTGGAGATAAGATAGAAAAAACTAATAATACTACACCAGAATCATTGGAACTGCAAATGATATTTAATGATATGGTAAAAGATAATATGGATACTTGTATAATGGAGGTGTCTTCACATTCATTGGCGTTAAATAGGGTGTCTTCCAGTGACTTTAATATAGGTATATTTACCAATCTTACTCCAGAACATCTTGATTTGCATAAAACTATAGAAAATTATCTAAGTGCAAAACTAAAATTGTTTTATATGACCAGTAATTACAATATAATAAACGGAGATGATCCCTATGGCAAAAATATAATAAATGAAATAAAATCTTTAAAAACACCTTTATTGACATATGGAATAAATGAGTGTTGTGATATAAGAGCTAAGAATATAAGACATTCTTTAGAAAGTGTAAAGTTTACTTTACTAATAAAAAATGACAGTATAGATATAAATATGGATATACCAGGAATATTTACTGTATATAATAGCTTAGCTGCTGCAGCATGTGCATATGCTATGGGGATAGATCTACAAACTATAAGAAATGGACTAGAAAATGTGCATGGAGTTAAAGGGAGATTTGAGGTAGTACCTGTAGATAAAGACTTCACTGTAATAATAGACTTTGCCCATACTCCCGATGGATTTGAAAAGGTATTGAGTACTATAAATGATTTTGCAAAGGGAAGAAAGGTTGCTATTTTTGGCTGTGGCGGAGATAGAGATAAAACTAAAAGACCTGTAATGGGAGAGATAGCAGGTAAATACGTGGATTTATGTGTTTTAACCAGTGATAATTCCCGTTCTGAAAAAACAGAAGATATTATTAAAGATATAGTATTAGGAGTAGAAAAAACAGGATGTGATTATGTAAATATACCAGATAGAAGAGAGGCTATTAAATATGCTTTATTAAATAGCAAACCAAATGATGTTATTATTTTATTAGGAAAGGGACATGAAACTTATCAAATAATAAATGATAAGGTATTACCTTTTGACGAAAGGGAAATAATCATGGATATATTAGAAAAAAGTTCAAAATAGACTATAAAATATGGTAAATTTTTGAAGAACATGAGAGGAGAAAAAGTATGGTGGACTATAAGGATATAATAAGGATTATTCTTATTTCCTTTATAATAACTTTAATTCTTGGTCCTATTTTAATACCAATTTTGCGAAGATTAAAAGTAGGGCAAAGTATAAGACAAGAAGGTCCTAAAACTCATCTAAAAAAAAGTGGAACTCCTACAATGGGTGGGGTCATGATATTAGGAGCTTTGCTAATTACTACATTTACTTCAGGATTTATAAACAGAGATTTAATAATACTTATAATTATAACTTTGGCTTTTGGTGCCATAGGGTTTATAGATGATTTTATTAAAGTTGTATTAAAGAGGTCGTTAGGACTTAAGGCATATCAAAAACTTATTGGCCAAATTATTGTAGCTGTTATATTGGCTATTTATCAATCTAATAATACAGTGTTTGGCACTCAGATTTTCGTACCATTTTTTGATAGGTTGATTGTAGATTTGGGTATATTATATATTCCTTTTATAATTTTTGTAGTTGTAGGTACTGTAAATAGTGTTAATCTTACTGATGGATTAGATGGATTAGCTTCAGGAGTGACATTGATAGTGTTGGCATTTTTTAGCCTTGTATCTATGAAGATGGGCTTTTATAGTATTACTATTTTTTCTGCTGCACTGGCTGGAGGATGCTTAGGCTTTTTAAAATATAATGCGTACCCCGCAAAGGTATTTATGGGAGATACAGGTTCACTTGCATTGGGTGGGGCAGTTGCTACTATTGCTGTAATGTTAAATCTACCTTTAATAATTCCCATAGTAGGCGGGATTTATTTTATGGAGGCTTTATCAGTTATTATTCAAGTGGTTTGGTTTAAGACTACTGGTAAAAGGGTATTTAAGATGAGTCCTTTGCATCATCACTATGAATTGATGGGATGGAAAGAGACTAAGGTAGTCACTTCGTTTTGGTTTGCAACAGTTTTTTTATGTCTTATAGGGGTTTATGGATTGAGATATTTTATATAATAGAGTAGGTGATAATTTTGAATTTATGTGGCAAAACTATTTTAGTATTGGGATTAGGAATAAGTGGTGTATCTACAGCGAAGGCTTTAAATGAAATGGGAGCTAATGTAATTATAAATGACAAAAAAACAAAGGATGAATTGAAAGATTATATCTGTAAACTTAGTGATTATAATATAAAATATGCCCTTGGATATAATGATATGTCATTAGAGGGAATAGATATGGTAGTTAAAAGTCCAGGAGTTCCTATGGATCTAAATATAATAAAGAAGGCTGTAGAGTCCGGTATAGAAGTAATTACAGATATTGAATTAGCATATAGAATTACAGAGATACCTTTTATTGCAATAACAGGAACTAATGGAAAAACTACAACTACTACATTGGTAGGAGAAATATTTAAGAATGCAGGTTTTAATGTTAAGGTAACGGGAAATATAGGAGTGGGAATACTTTGGGAACTAGTAAACAATAAGGATATAGATATTTTTATTATAGAGGCTAGTAGTTTTCAGTTAGAGAGCACCAAATATTTTAAACCCAAGGTAGCAGTTATTACTAATATTACTCCAGATCATATAAATTGGCATAAAGACTTCAAAAATTATATCAATTCCAAGAAAAAAATATTTAGGAATCAAACTAAGGAAGATTTTATAGTATTGAATTATGATGATGATTTATTGAAGTCTTTGGAAAAAGAAATTGATTCAAAAGTGATATTTTTCACTCAAAAACATAAAATTAAAAATGGTATTTATTTAAATAATAATTATATAGTATATGACTATGATAATGAGTTTGTTAAGGTAATGGATTATAGAGATATAAAGATGCCAGGAATGCACAATTTGGAGAATTCTATGGCTGCTATAGCTACTGCAAAGGCCATGGGAATAAAATGGGAAACTATAATATATACATTAAAGACATTTGAAGGAGTAGAACATAGATTGGAATTTGTAGATGATGTAAATGGAATATCTTTTTATAATGATTCCAAAGGGACTAATCCTGATGCATCTATTAAGGCAATAGAAGCCCTTAATAAACCTATAACTCTTATAGCAGGAGGTTATGATAAAGGCAGTGATTTTGAAGACTTTATAAATGCTTTTAATGGTAAAGTAGATAATATTATATTATTAGGTGAGACTAAAGAAAAAATAAGAAAGGCAGCAATAAAATTGGGATTTAATAATATATATATAGTAAAAGATATGGAAGAAGCTGTTTTAAAAGGGTATCAAATAAGTAATTCTCCCCATACTGTATTACTTTCTCCGGCTTGTGCCAGTTGGGATATGTATAATAGCTATGAAGAAAGGGGGAGACATTTTAAAGATATAGTAAGGAATTTAAGGAGGCAAGGGGATGATAAAGAGGAAAGCTAGTGATTTTACTCTGATGATAGCTACTATATTACTGGTTTTTATAGGCATTATAATGGTTTTTAGTTCCAGTTATCCAGATGCTTATTATAAAATGAAGGATGGATACCATTTTCTAAGAAAACAAGTTATAGCTAGTGCATTAGGTCTTTGTGCTATGATATTTTTTATGAATTTTAATTACTGGGTACTCAAGAGGTTGTCTAAGATTATATTTATAGCTTGTATTATACTTGCTCTGTTGATATTTACTCCATTGGGAACTTCTTATCTTGGAGCTAAGAGATGGGTTCAAATTGGAACTTTTACTTTTATGCCTTCTGATGCTATTAAATTAGGTTCCATAATATTTTTAACTTCTTTTTTATCTAAAAAAGAAGATGTATTGAAGGACTTCAAAGAAGGAGTAATACCATCATTGCTTATAATTGGTCTTTCATGTGGGTTGATATTATTGCAAAAAGATTTAAGTACCAGTGTAACATTAGGAGCAACTTTGGTATTAATACTATTTATAGCTGGAATGAAAATGTATCAATTAATTGGATTAGGTGTTTTAGGACTGAGTGCAATAGTTGCTGCTATCAGGATGGAAGAATATAGGTGGAAGAGGATAACTTCATTTATAGATCCTTTTGCAGTTAAATCCGATGAAGGATGGCAGGCAGTACAGTCTCTTTATGCTTTGGGGTCAGGAGGCCTTTTTGGATCAGGATTAGGGCAAAGCAGACAGAAGTTTTTTTATATTCCTGAGCCTTATAATGACTTTATTTTTTCTATAATTGGAGAAGAATTAGGTTTTATTGGATGTATGACTGTAATATTATTATTTATGTTAATTATATGGAGGGGAATAAGAATAGCTATTTCTATAGATGATTTATTTGGATGTCTTTTGGCATCTGGAATAATATCTCTTATAACTATTCAAGCGTTGATTCATATAGGTGTTGTAACATCATCTATTCCACCAACAGGAATACCTCTTCCATTTGTAAGTTATGGAGGTACATCATTACTTATCTTCATGTCATCAATTGGTATATTGTTAAATATATCTAGATACTCAGGTATTGATAGGAGTTGAAGCATATGAAATTTCTTGTTACTGGCGGGGGTACTGGAGGTCATATATACCCTGCTCTTGCTATTGCTCATAAAATAAAGGAAACTTTTCCCGATGCTCAATTATTATATGTAGGAACTGATAAGGGAATGGAATCACAAATAGTTCCACGGGAAGGGTTTAGATTTAAAAGCATAAGGGTAAAGGGATTTAGAAGAAAGATTTCTTTAGATACATTAAAATCAGTTAAAGAGTTGGTTTTAGGTATGAAAGATGCTAGAAGAATTATTAAACATTTTAATCCTGATATGGTCATAGGTACAGGAGGATATGTATGTGGACCTATGGTTATATTAGGAGCTATGAAGGGAATCCCATCTATCATACATGAACAAAATGCATTTCCTGGAGTGACTAACAAAATATTATCTAGATTCGTAGATTGTGTAGCTATAAGCTTTGAAGAAAGTAGAAAATATTTTAAAAAAGCTAAAAATGTACATTTGACAGGGAATCCAATTAGAAATAATTTTACTAATATAGATTTAGATAAAGCCTATAAAAAGTTTAATTTTAAAAAAGATATCCCTATAGTATTGTCTTTTGGTGGAAGTGGAGGCCAGAAAAGCTTAAATAGTTCTATGCTGGGTCTAATAAATAAATATAGTGATAGAAAAGATATTCAAATACTACATGTTACAGGAAAAAATCATTATGATAAATTTAATGAGGGATTATATAAAAGAGGTTTAAATAATTTGAGTGATCATATAAAGGTGGTGCCATATTTATATGATATGCCTTTAGCCCTTGGAGTTTCTAATTTAGTTATAACAAGTGCAGGAGCTATAACTTTGTCTGAGATAACAGCCCTGGGAATACCATCTATTCTTATACCTAAGGCTTATACTGCTGAGAATCATCAAGAGTACAATGCTAGAGCGATGGAGAAAAATGGTGCCAGTGTAGTTATTTTAGAAAAAGATTTGAATAAAAATATATTATATGACACTGTGGAGGAACTGTTGAATAATAAAAAGAAGATATCGATTATGAAGAAAAAAACTAAAGCATTAGGCAAATTAGATGCAACAGACAGTATAATGAATTTAATTGGTGAACTTTTAAAATAATACAAGTTTAGTAACACCTTGTTTAGAATATGCATAGACTAATTATATATTTGCTATACATAAAGGTATTGCGTATTCTGGAGGTGTAGTGATGGCCAAATATATCATTGAAGGCAGTAAGAGGCTTATAGGAGAAATTTCTGTTGGAGGGGCAAAAAATTCTGTTCTTCCAATACTGGCTGCCACAGTTATCAATAGAAGTTCAAGCATTATATTTAATGCACCTAAAATTAAAGATTTATATATAATGATAAAAATTCTTAAGTCCATAGGCTGTAAAGTTAAATTTTCAAATAATATTGTATATATTGACTCAAGTACAATAGATAAGGTTGAAATACCTGAAGATTTAGTAAGAGAAATGAGGTCTTCTATTATACTATTGGGAGCAATGCTCAGTAGTTGTGGTGAGACAATAATATCCTATCCTGGTGGATGTGAAATTGGTCCTAGACCTATTGATTTACATCTAAGTTCGTTGAAGGCTATGGGCGCTGAAATAAATGAGTCCCATGGATTTATACATTGTAAGTCTAAAAGATTAACAGGAGCAGATATACAATTGGATTATCCCAGTGTAGGCGCTACAGAAAATATAATATTGGCAGCAGTAAAGGCCAAAGGAACTACAATAATAAGAAATGCTGCAAGAGAACCTGAAATAATAGATCTACAGAACTATTTGAAAAAGGCAGGATGTAAAATTTATGGGGCTGGCACCAGTGTTATTAGGATTGATGGAGTAGATAGTTTGAAAGAGGTAGAACATACTATTATACCTGATAGGATAGTGGCAGGGACATATATGATAGCATCTGCAATTACGGGTGGAGAATTGGTATTAAAAAATATAGAAGTAGACCATATTCAATCTATAATTGCAAAAATTAAAGAAACTGGATGCAATATTTATAATAATTGTACTGCATTAAAAATAGTAGGCCCTAAAAGATTGGAACCAATTGAATCTATACAGACTTTACCATATCCAGGCTTTCCTACAGATATTCAAGCTCAGACTATGGCACTTCTCACTTTAGCTAGAGGAACCAGTGTTATAACAGAAACTGTATTTGAAAATAGGTTTAAACACGTATCTGAACTTATAAGAATGGGAGCAAATATAAAAATAGTAGGTAAAGTTTCTATTATAAAGGGAGTATCAGAACTTACAGGGGCTAAGGTTACAGCTAAAGATTTAAGAGGTGGGGCCAGTCTTGTATTGGCAGGACTTGCAGCTTCAGGTACTACAATAGTTGATGGCATAGAACATATAGAAAGAGGATATGAAGAATTAGACATAAATCTAAACAGGTTAGGGGCAAGTATAAAGAGACAATTTTAGCAGCTTAGGCTGCGTTGTTTTGGGTGGACATGCATTGGAGAGGAAGGATTTTATATGTCTAGTAGAGGAATAGTGGAGAAAAAGGTAAAGAGAAGAAAAAGGGGATTATTTTTATTAATATTAATAGCTATTATATCTTTATTTGTTATATTGGTAACAAAAACTGATTTTTTTCATATAAAAGAGATTCAAGTTACTGGAAATAAAAGGTTAAATCATGATAGAATAGTATTAGCATCGGGTATTATGAAGGGAGAAAATATACTTAGAATAGATAAAAAAATTATTACAGAAAACCTTTTGTCTCATCCATATATAAAAGATGTATCTATAAAAAGGAAATTACCTAAAAAGGTAGTTATAAATATAAAAGAACGGGAAGAGATAGCAGTATTAAAATATATGGGTTCATATATATATGTGGATAATGACGGCATAGTACTTAGTATTCTTTCTGAAAATGAGAAGCCAGATTTACCTATAATAGAAGGGTTTGAGATAGAAGACTTTACTATAGGTAAAAAAATAAAATCCAAAGATAATATGGATACATCTAAATTTTTCAATATGATATCAATATCTAAAGATTTAGATATTATTAGCACTATTAAAAAGATAGAGATAGATGAAAATTCTCAAATAAATGTGGTATTGTATGATAACTTAATATTTGCATTTGGGGGATTAGATAATGTAAAATATAAATTAAGTTCTATAAAAAAAATGGGTGAAGAGTTGGAAAAAAGAAATATAAAAACAGGCACTGTATATTTAAATAGAGGAGATAATCCTATCTATACACCTGAGATAGATTAGGGGGAAGTTTATATGAATACAAAAAGTAAAATTGCTATTTTAATAGTCAGCATGATTCTTGGAATTATTTTAGCTATACAATTTAACACAGTAAAAAGTATAGTTGGTCCAGGATATTTACCAGTACAGAGGAGTAAAGAGCTTGCTGTAGAATTAAATAATCTTCAAAAAGAAAAGGAAAATTTATTAAATGAACTAGAGAATTTGGAAAAAAAGGTAAAACAATATGAAAGCAGTGCATCTAAAGAAAATGTATATATAGAGGAACTTTCTAAAGAGTTACAAAAATATAGAATGTTTGCAGGATATGAGAGGGTGCAAGGAGAAGGTATAGTTTTAAATATAGATGATCCTAAAAGAGAGATTGTTTATGGAGATGAAACTAGCACTATAGTAGAAAATTATGATTACCTATTACAAATAATAAGTTATCTTAACGTTTCAGGAGCCGAAGCAATATCGATAAATGGGCTAAGGTATACAAATTATACCGAATTTCTTTTAGCTGGTAATCATCTGAATATAAATGGAGTTCCTATATCTGCTCCCATTGAGATAAAAGCCATAGGACCTCCAGAGGATATGGAAAATGCCCTAAGGCTTAAAGGGGGAGTATTAGATATACTTAAATATGGTTTTGAAATGCAAATAAGTTTAACACAGAAGAAAAATATTATAATTCCAAGATATACCAAGATACAAGAGTTTAGATATGCAAAGCCAATAGAAAATATTAATGGATAATGTGGTTATATGCCTTAGAGGGTGGAATGTTAATATGAAAAAAAGTTTTTTGAACAAAGGAATTATTTTTATACTATCAGTTGGATTAGGTGTGTTGTTGCCTATACAGTTAAGGCATAATGTGGAAGACAATATATTTGTAACCATTGACTCTATACAAGCTATGAAAAATGAGATAACTAAAAATAGAGAAGAGATAGATGATATTAATAAACTTATAGAAAAAAAGAAAAAAGAGTTAGAAAATATAGAGGCAGCAGATAATAAGGGAGATATAACAGATGTATTGAAAAATGAACTATATAAAGTTAAAGTATTAGCTGGATATGAAGATTTAGAAGGACCAGGAATTTTGATAAGGATAGAAGATAATGATGAAAAATATAATATTGGAGAAGATATTGATGATCAAATAGTACACGATACAGATATATTAAATCTTTTGAATGATTTAAAGGTGGCAGGAGCAGAGGCTATAAGTATAAAGGGACAGAGGGTCTTAGTAAATTCAGAAATACAATGTGGTGGTCCTATTATATGGATAAATAAGAGGGCAGTAACGGCCCCATTTGTTATAAAGGCTATAGGGGACCCAAAGGTATTATATGCTTCAATAAATGCTCCCGGTACCTATGGGTATGTATTGAAAAATGATTACAATATAAAGATGAGAACTGATACCAGTGATTATATCCTTATATCTAGGAAACAAGGTGATTTATCATTGGAATATATTAAACCTGTTAAAGAAGGTGAGTAAAATGTTAATAGCTTTGATTGGAATTTTAATAGGTGTTATAGTAGGGCTTTATTTGCCTATAACATATTCTCCCAGCTATTCCCTTTACATGTCGGTAGCCATATTGGCGTGTATGGATTCAGTATTTGGGGGATTAAGGGCTACTTTAGAAAAAAAGTTTAATACAGGTATATTTATTTCAGGTTTTTTTGGCAATGCTGTTTTAGCAGCTTTTTTAGCCTATGTGGGAGATAAATTAGGTGTACCCTTATATTATGCTGCTATATTTGCTTTCGGTAGTAGATTGTTCCAAAACTTTGCGATAATAAGAAGACATTTTTTTAATAAAAATGAAGAAAAATAAGGTACATACTGATTACTGGTCAAAGGGGTGATATAAAATGGACCAACTAATAGCTTCGGTAGACATAGGGACTTCAAAGGTATGTGTAGCTGCTTTGGGTACTGAGAAAAATGGACAAGTTCATTTAGTAGGTATGGGAAAAAGTGAATGTAAAGGAGTAAAAAAAGGAGTTGTAGTTGATATTGAAGAAACTTCAAGGGCTATAATAGAGGCATTAAATCAAGCAGAAAACATGTCAGATCTAGAGATTACCCAAGCATATATAAATATGCCAGGAGGATATTGTAATATTATTAATAATAGAGGAGTAATTGCAGTATCAAGTGATAACAGGGAGATAGACTTTGAAGATATAAAGAGAGTGCTGAATTCTGCTACTATACTTTCTATACCTCAAGACCAGAAAATAATAGATATTATACCAAATCAGTATATAGTAGATGGATATGATGAAATTAAAGATCCTACTGGAATGGTAGGTATGAGATTAGAAGTTGATAGTGATATAATTACAAGTTCAACTACTACTGTATTGAATGCAGTTAAGTCTGCCAATAAAGCAGGTCTAGAAGTATTAGGGATAATAATGGAGCCCTTAGCTATATCCCACTCCACTTTGACTTCTGATGAGATGGAATTAGGTATTTTGACTATAGATATTGGTGCTGGAACTACAGATGTATCTCTATTTAAAAATAATAGAATTATATACTCTGAAATAATTCCAGTGGGAGGAAATCATATAACTAATGATATATCTGTGGGATTGAGAATATCCTTTAAAGATAGTGAAAGAATAAAAAGAAAATATGGTATGGCATATGCCAATGACTGTGATGAAAATACTTTAATAGAAATAAAGCCTATTGGAAAAGAAGAAATTGATAAGGTTAATTTGCTTGATGTTTCTGTAATAATTGAGGCTAGAGTTAGAGAAATACTTGAAATGGTATTTGAAAATATTAGAAGAAGAAGGCTGACTGGAGAACTATTGACCGGTATAGTTATAACTGGTGGAGGCGTTAGTTATCTTAAAGGAATAAAAAAGATAGGAGAAGAAATTTTTAAAATGCCTGTAAGGTTGGGACATCCTGAAGAAATAGGAGTAAAGGAGCCAATTTATTCTACAGCTATTGGTATAGTAAATTATGTTTTAAAGAGGAAATTCAATTATTATATAGAATATAATAATATTGAAAACAATAAAAATAGATTTAAATCTAAAAAAAGTAACAATGTATCATCTTTTTTCAAGAAATTATGGAATGATTATTTTTAATAAAACTGAAAACTCAAAGGCTAGGGGGTCATAATATGTTTGAATTTGATGTTGATATGGAACAATTCGCCCGAATAAAGGTTATAGGTGTAGGTGGCGGTGGAAACAATGCATTAAACAGAATGATAGAAGAGGATGTTAAAGGTGTTGAATTTATAGCTGTAAATACTGATAGACAAGCCCTTCACTCTTCAAAGGCAGAAATAAAGATCCAAATAGGAGATAAGCTAACCAAGGGATTAGGAGCTGGAGCTAATCCAGAAATAGGAAAAAAGGCTGCTGAAGAAAGCAGAAATGAAATTCATGAATCTTTGCAAGGTGCAGATATGGTATTTATAACTGCAGGTATGGGAGGAGGTACTGGTACTGGAGCAGCTCCTATAGTTGCCGAAGTTGCAAAGGAAATGGGTATATTAACAGTAGGAGTTGTAACTAAACCCTTTATGTTTGAAGGTAGAAGAAGGATGTTACATGCAGAAAAGGGTATAGAAGAATTAAAGGGAAGGGTAGATACCTTAGTTACCATACCAAATGATAGGCTTCTACAAGTAGCTGAGAAAAAAACTAGCATAGTAGATGCATTTAGAATAGCAGATGATGTGTTGAGACAAGGTATTCAAGGTATATCAGATTTAATAGCTGTACCAGGGTTAGTAAATTTAGATTTTGCAGATGTTAAGACTATAATGCTAGATCAGGGACTAGCCCATATGGGAATAGGACAGGCTAATGGTGAAAACAGAGCTACAGAAGCTGCTAAACAAGCTGTACATAGTCCTCTTTTAGAGACATCTATAGAGGGAGCTAAGGGAGTGTTATTAAATATAACAGGAGGTCAAAATCTAGGTTTGTTTGAAGTAAATGAAGCAGCAGATCTTATAAAGCAAGCGGTAGATAGTGATGCTAATATTATATTTGGTGCAGTTGTAGATGAAAATCTAAAGGATGATATAAAAATTACTGTTATTGCTACAGGGTTTAGTGGTTCAAAACCTAATGAAAATACAAAGACTAAAAGTAAAACTCGAAAGAGTATAAATAGATCTCAACAGAGACAGCAAAATGAAGAAGAAAAAGTAGAGGAAATAGATACTGATGATTTGGATATTCCTACTTTTTTAAGAAAGAGGAATAAATAAAAGAAAGACTTACGGATAATTTTTCGTAAGTCTTTCTTTTTTCAATAATAGATGGATTTCGACTTCAATAAATGACATGTTTTTAAGACTTAATATATTATAATAGTCATAAACCAAGCTTTTAAAGAATAAAAATTTATATAGGGAATAAATGTATATCTGTAGGACAAAGGGGGCTTGAGATATGAGCATTTATGCTGAATATCTCGTTTTAGAAAATTTTATAATCAATTTTATTATATTGTATATAGTTAAAAAATATACTGGAGCAAATACTACTAAGTCCAGAATGGTAATAGGAGCATTGACAGGGGCTTTATATACACTGGTAGTATTCTTCCCGCAATTATATTTTTTAGCTAAATTGCCAGTTAAATTAGCTGTATCAGTTTTAATAATTATACTGGCATTTAATCCAGAAAGGATTAGAGATTTCATGAAATTAATAGCTACATTTTATGTTGTTTCTTTTGTATTTGCTGGTGCATCTTTAGCTTTGATCTTTATATTTGATGTAAATAATTACACAGAAAATGGAATTTTTTATATAGATGGATTCTCTATAGGAATGTTATTTTTGGCAATATTTATTTCTTTTATACTTATAAAATTTGTATGGGGATATATAAAAACAAAATTAAAAAGGAAAGATATGTATGTACCTATATCAATAATATTAAATAGAAAGATTATAAATATAACAGCTTTAATGGATACTGGTAATTCATTAAAGGATCCAGTTACAGATGTACCTGTAATAATTGCTCAATTTTCAGAAATAAAAGAGCTATTGCCATATGATGTACAACAGTTTTTTTCCCTGTATAAAGAGGATAATTTAAATGTACTGTGGGAAGTCATGAGCAAATCTATGGACAATATAAAGTTTAGAATTATTCCATTTAAAAGCTTGGGAAAGGAAAATGGTATATTGTTAGGATTTAAGCCTGACAAAGTAGTAATTAATACATCTGAAAAAACTGTAATCTCTGATATCATTGTGGGAATTTATAACAGTGATTTATCTTCAACCAGAGAATATTCAGCATTACTTCATCCAGAATTATTAAGTTAATGATATCTCCAATACTATAATTAGAAAGGAAGAGGACTATGAAGATTTTTAATAAGATTAAATTGTTTTTACAAATTAAAATCATTAAATTGATAAGGAAGATATCCCCCTATTATGGAACTGATATTTTCTATATAGGGGGTAGTGAAGTTCTTCCACCTCCATTGAAAAAAGATGAAGAAATGTATTTGATAGGAAGGATTAATCAAGATGATTCAGTGAAGTCAATATTAATAGAGAGAAATCTTAGACTGGTAGTATATATAGCAAGAAAATTTGAAAATACAGGTATATCTGTTGAAGATTTGATATCTATAGGTACTATTGGTTTGATAAAGGCAGTAAATACTTTTAATCCAGAAAAAAAGATAAAGTTAGCTACATATGCATCTAAATGTATAGAAAATGAAATACTTATGTATTTAAGAAGAAATAATAAAACAAAAACTGAGGTATCTTTAGATGAACCATTAAATACAGATTGGGATGGAAATGAACTTTTATTATCAGATGTACTAGGGACAGATAATGATATTATATTTAAATATCTTGAGGAGGAAGTAGATAGAAAATTATTGAAGGAAGCCATGGAAAAACTCACAATAAGAGAGAAGAGAATAATGGAGTTGAGGTTTGGGTTAGGCAAAAAAGATGAAATGACTCAAAAAGAAGTAGCTGATGTATTGGGAATCTCTCAATCTTATATATCTAGACTGGAAAAAAGGATAGTGAAAAGACTTAAAAAAGAGATGGCAAAGATGATATAGTTTTAATTACTTTAATTGAATAAAAAGGATTTAAAAGGTTAATAATTTAAACTAAAGGGGGTAATATAGCAGGAAAGGATGAAATAAATGCATATAAATAAAGTAGAGATATGTGGAGTAAATACATCTGATTTACCTGTACTTACCAACAAAGAAATGAGAAAATTGTTTGATAGAATACACAAGGGAGATTTAAGTGCTAGAGAGGAGTTTATTCAAGGCAATTTACGACTTGTACTTAGTGTTATTCAAAAGTTCAATAAAAGAGGAGAAAATCCTGATGATCTTTTTCAAGTTGGCTGTATAGGTTTAATAAAGGCAATAGACAATTTTGATCTTAGTCAAAACGTTAGATTTTCAACATATGCGGTTCCAATGATAATAGGTGAAATAAGAAGATACCTTAGGGATAATAATTCTATAAGAGTTAGTAGATCTTTGAGAGATATAGCATATAAGGCTCTTCAAGTAAGGGAGCAATTAATAAATAAAAATTCAAAGGAACCTACAATATCAGAAATATCATCAGAACTTAATTTACCTAAAGAAGATGTAGTTTTTGCATTGGATGCAATACAGGACCCCATATCCCTATTTGAACCTATATACCATGACAGTGGTGATGCAATATATGTCATGGATCAAGTTAGTGATGAAAAAAGTGAAGATGAGATGTGGCTTGAAGGGATTGCTTTAAGAGAAGGTATGAGAAAATTAAATGATAGGGAAAAACTTATATTAAATTTGAGATTTTATCAAGGAAAAACTCAGATGGAGGTAGCGGAAGAGATAGGTATATCTCAAGCACAAGTATCTAGATTGGAAAAAACCGCCTTAAAACATATGAGAAAGCTTATATAGTTATATTGATAAAGACATAAGAATAAAAATGTTTACTAGTCCGTAGTTGATTGTAGAAATACTACGGATTTTTATTTTTTTAAAAAGTAATAAATACTTGAAATTATTAATATATTTATAATATGTTAAATACTATTTTACTTTTAGGAAAGGTGATAATATGATAAAGGCTTCTGATTTGAGGGAGAAAGAAGTAATAAACATAAAAGATGGTGCAAGGTTGGGGGTAATATATGATATAGAAGTAGATTTAGAGGAAGGATATGTAAATGCAGTAATTATTCCAGGTCCTAATAGGTTTCTAGGATTATTTAATAGAAATGGGGATTATATAGTGAGATGGGATAGTATAAAAAAGATAGGACATGATGTTATATTAGTAGATTTAAAGGAAGAGTAAAATTAGACATGAATAAAAAAATATAATATAATCAGTTTATGATGGTCTAATATGAAATAAAAAGAGGTGTATTTTATGAAATGTCCCTATTGTGATTATTATGAAACTAAAGTTATAGATTCAAGGCCTACCGGAGAAGGACAGGCAATAAGACGAAGAAGAGAATGTATTAAATGTAACAAAAGATTTACTACTTATGAAAAGATAGAAGAGATACCTTTAGTGATTGAAAAAAAAGATGGAACTAGACAATCTTTTAATAGAAATAAAATATTAAATGGAATAATTAGAGCATGCGAAAAGAGACCTGTCCCTATAAATAAAATTGAAAAAATAGTGGACAACATTGAAAAAGAACTCTATAATTCAATGGAAAAAGAAGTGACTAGTAAGCATATTGGAGAAATGGTAATGCATTATTTAAAGGATTTAGATGAAGTGGCATATGTTAGATTTGCTTCTGTTTATAGACAGTTTAAAGATTTAAATACTTTCATGGATGAATTAAAAAAAATACTAGATAAAAAATAGAGGTATGAGGTAAATACTGTGAGAAAAAAGTTAGTAGTTCCTAGTTAGTAGCTATTAGTTGATGCTAAAAATCCTAAGGATGTTATCATCGAACTAATAACTACTAGCTATTAGCTATTAACTTTTTTATATTTATATTATTTTTGTAGTTGAAAATTTGAATAGTCTTCTTTTTTTTAACAAGAATTTTACAATTCATACTAAGAGCAGTAAATCAATGTTTTGATCAAAAAGGTGTCTTGACTTATGAAATACTTATAAGTATGCTTAAAGTAGAGAATATTTGAGGAATACTAATTATAACGATATAAATGATATAAGACTAATTAAAAGAGGAGGATTTTTATGAACTATGGAAGAATATTAGTTGTTGATGACGAAGAACATATCGTTGAATTGATAAAATTCAATTTAGAGAAAAACGGATATAAAGTGTTGGTTGCATATGATGGGGAGGAAGCATTAAAAAAGGCTGAGAAAGAGATTCCAAATCTTATAGTACTAGATCTTATGTTACCTGTTATAGATGGTATAGATGTATGTAAAAAGTTGAAAATGAGTGAAAAGACCCTTGACATACCTATTATAATGCTCACAGCTAAAGGGGAAGAAACAGATAAAATTTTAGGACTTGAGATGGGTGCTGATGATTATATAACTAAACCCTTTAGTGTAAGAGAGCTTGTTGCAAGAATCAAAGCTGTACTGAGAAGAAGTAAAGACAGTTCAAATAAAAAACAAGAGGTAATCAAGATTGATGATATAGAAATAAATATAGAAAAACATGAAGTAATTAGAGATGATGAAAAACTAGAACTTACTTTAAAAGAATTTGAACTACTTAGGATTTTATCTGAAAATAGAGGAAAAGTATTGTCAAGAAATTTTTTATTGGATGAAGTTTGGGGATATGATTACTATGGGGAGACTAGAACAGTAGATGTTCATATTAGACATTTAAGAAAAAAATTAAAAGATGATAACAAAAATACAAAATATATAGAAACAGTAAGAGGTATAGGTTATAAAATGAAATAGAGGGGGCATTTTATGCAGAAAAAGATATATATTGTATTTGTTATTTTGGTACTAATGGGAATAACTATTACTGGAATTTTATCATTGGGTTTATTAAAGGGTAATTATGCTCAGAGCGTTGAAGAAAGACTTATAGCTAATGCAAAACTAATTAAAAATTTTATGGAATCTAATGATAATTTTTATGATCTTAATTTAGACGAAATAGCTACAAAGTATTCCCAATCTACACAAGCTAGGATAACATTTATAGATAAAGATGGAGTAGTAAGAGGAGATTCAGATGTAGATTTAGAGACATTAGAGAATCATAAAAATAGACCAGAGATAAAGAAGGCTATAAAAGGAGATTTGGGTATAAGTAAAAGACATAGTGAATCTACAGGATTAGATATGTTTTATATAGCAGTACCTGTAGAGATGAACAATGAAATTGTAGCTGTAACGAGGATATCTTTACCTTTAGATTATGTCAATACAGTTAATAAAACTTTGTTTAAATATATATTGGCATCTGTATTGGCAGGAATGGCTGTAGCCCTATTGTTAGGATATAGGTATGTAAAAGGTGTAACAGAACCTATAAAGGCATTGACAGAGGCTACAAAAAATATATCCCAAGGAAATTATGGTGAAAGGGTATATTTTAATACAGATGATGAATTAGGTATATTGGCCAACAATTTCAATATTATGAGTGAAAAATTATCTTATACTATAAATCAGTTAGAAGATAGAAATACTAAAAACAAAGCAATATTGACTAGTATGATAAATGGAATCATAGCAATAGATAATAATAAAAAAATAATGTTTATAAATCCTGCAGCTGAGTCTATATTTAGAATATCTGAGGAAGATGTAAGGGGTAAACATATATTAGAAGTAGTTAGGAACAATTATTTAGATGAAGAAATACAGAAGTTGTTTTCAGGACAAATACCGTCTAAGGTTGAAATTGAAATATTTGACCCAATATATAAAACATTGGCTATATATACCAATCCAATAAAACTTGAGAATGACCCGACTAGAAAGATAGGTGTGGTTATAATAATACAAGATATTACAGAAATTCGTAAGCTAGAGAGAATGAGGAAAGATTTTGTGGCTAATGTGTCCCATGAGCTAAAGACTCCATTAACATCAATAAAGGGATTTATTGAGACTCTGAAAGATGGAGCATCTGAAGATAAAATGCTTAGAGATAAATTTTTAAATATAATAGATATAGAGGCAGGAAGATTGACTGCTATTATAGAAGATTTGTTAGTTCTATCAGATATAGAGAATAAGCATAATATAGTTAAAAAGGAAAATATTAATGTAAATAAAGCTATAGAAGAAGTATTAAATATGATTAATGAGTTGAGTAAAAAAAAGGAGATACAAATTATTAATAAGGTAAATGCTAATTTGCCTGATATAGTAGGTAATTTAGGATGGTTTAAACAAATGCTAATAAATTTAATAGATAATGCTATAAAATATACTCCATTAGGAGGTCAAGTCATAATTACAGCATATGCAGTCAGTGGTAATTTAATAATTAAAATTAAGGATACAGGCATTGGTATAGACAAACAACATTTATCAAGATTATTTGAAAGGTTTTATAGAGTAGATAAGGCCAGATCTAGAAAGATAGGAGGTACAGGGCTGGGATTGGCAATTGTAAAACATATAGTACTTGCATTTAATGGAAAAATAAATGTAAAAAGTGAGATTGACATGGGAACCGAATTCATGGTTAGTTTACCAATAAAATATTAATATACTTTTAACATTTATATCAAATATTTTTAACAATGAAATAGTATAATTATTTTAAACAAAACAGCCACCAGCAAATTAATTATAAATTTTCCTATTTTTATGTGAAAGGAGTTATCTCCTTGTATAATATATTTAGGTTATCAAATAGGGAAACCTATAAAACCTTCTTTATTTATCTCTCAAAATCAGAGATAATTGTATTATTAGATTGAGAGGATTATCGATCTCTCCTTGAGTCTTTGAACTCGTACTTGAAAGACTGATACCTCTCTCTAATAAGCAGTTTACGAATGAGTTGGATGTTGGTTGCTTTTTAGCTTCTCTCCGAATATACAACAAGGTGGTAACGCTTATTAGTAGAGTGGGCTCACAATCTAAAATATTTCTCTACGAGGTGCTCTTTATG